>JBFFKD010000201.1:0-5468 GCA_041555595.1 Motiliproteus sp. | reverse complement strand
GAGGCGGCGTTGGACCTGATCACCTCCGGCAAGCCGGTGTCAGCCGCGGCAGCGATGGCTATGGGGCTGGTCGATAAGGTGGTCGAGGGTGACCTGCTGCAGGGCGCGCTTAAATTTGCCAACGCCCTGGTGGCCGATAACGCCGAGCTTAAGCGGGTTCGCGACATCAGTATCGACCCGGCATCGATCCCAGAGGGGTTCTTCGACGCGTACCGGGCCAAACTGTCCAAGCGGACCCGCGGTCAGCTGGCTCCTCAGAATATCGTCTCCTGTGTTGAAGCGGCGGTTAACCTGCCGATGGTCGAAGGTCTCAAGCGCGAGCGGGAACTGTTTCTCGAGTGCCGCGACTCCACTCAGTCGGCGGCGATGCTGCATAAGTTTTTTGCCGAGCGCGAATCCGCCAAGATTAAAGGCCTGTCCAAGGATGCGCCGACCCGGCCGATCAAATCGGTCGGTATCATCGGTGGTGGCACCATGGGCGGTGGTATCGCGATGAACTTCATCAATGTCGGTGTGCCGGTGACTTTGCTGGAGATCAACGACGAGGCACTGCAGCGTGGTCTGGATATTATCGCCAAGAACTACGCCATCACCGTCAACAAGGGCAAGATGTCAGAAGCCGATGCGGCCGCGCGTCAAGCGCTGGTTACCGGTAGCACTAATTACGATGATCTGGCCGACGTGGATATGGTGATCGAGGCGGTATTTGAAAACCTTGAGATTAAGAAGGAGGTGTTCACCAAACTCGACGCCGTGTGTAAGCCCGGTGCTATCCTGGCCTCTAATACCTCTTACCTAGATGTTGATGCCATTGCCGCGGCGACCAATCGGCCGCAGGATGTGATCGGGCTGCATTTCTTTAGCCCTGCTAACGTGATGAAATTGCTGGAAATAATCCGTGCTGACAAGACCTCCGATGAGGTGCTGGCCAGCGCGATGGCGATGGCCAAGATGATCAACAAGGTGCCGGCGCTGTCACGCGTCTGCTACGGCTTTATCGGCAACAGGATGCATCGTCAATACGGCCGCGAAGCCCAGTTGTGCATGCTCGAAGGCGCGACTCCCGAGCAGATCGACAAGGTAATGGTCGATTGGGGGATGGCGATGGGACCGCTGGCGGTGGCTGATCTCGCCGGCATCGATATCGGTTACAAGGCGCGTCAGGCGCTCCCCGATGCGGAGAAGGACGAACCCAAGACCTACAGTATCGCCGATACGCTGGCCGAAATGGGGCGTCTGGGACAGAAAACCGGGGCGGGATATTACCAGTATGATTCGGCGACCCGCGCCCGCAGCTCTGACCCGGTGGTGCTGGAGGTGATCGAAGCCCAGGCCAAAAAATATGGCGTGACACGCGGTGTTGTCAGTGATGAAGAGATCCTCTGTCGGTTGAGCTTCGCTTGGATCAACGAAGGCTTCAAAATCCTGGAAGAGGGTATCGCCCAGCGTCCGAGTGATATCGATGTGGTGTTTATGTTCGGCTATGGTTTCCCGGTTTATCGCGGTGGCCCGATGTTCTACGCCGATACGCTGGGGCTGAAAGCGGTCTACGACCGTATTTGTCGATTCCGTGAATTGCACGGTGCGCAGTACTGGACCCCAGCAACGCTACTCGAAGAGTTGGTGAAGGCGGACAAAACCCTGACGCAATGGGCCGCTGAGCAAGCCTAGCGCGTTTTATTGATTTCTGCGGGAATCATCATGGCGCTTTATCTGTGGCGGATTTCGGCGCTACGGATAACGCGCCGACGCCCACACCAGGAGACACCTTATGTTGAACTCTAGCCATCAAACCCAACAGGATTTTAAGGCCCTATTTGGCACCCGGCTGCCCATCGTTGCTGGTGGGCTGATGTGGCTGTCAGATGCCAATTATGTTGCTGCCGCCGCTCGAGCTGGGATTTTGGGCTTTATCACCGCCGCGACTTTTCCCGATGAAAATGATCTGCGTGCAGAGATCCGTAAGTGCCGTGAACTGGCCGACGGTGCGCCTTTCGGTGTCAATGTCTCCATGCTGCCCAAATTGGTGCCGGGGGAGAAAACCGTTGAGGTGTTTCAAATCATCATCGACGAGGGCGTCAAGATTGTAGAAACCTCGGGTCGTAACCCCGAAGCCTATTTGCCGATGCTGAAAGCGGCGGGCGTCAAGGTGCTACACAAGGTGCCGGCCGTCAAGTATGCCCTTAAAGCCCAACAGATCGGTGTCGATGCCGTCTCGATCGTCGGTGCCGAATGTGGTGGCCACCCGGGCATGGAGATGATCGGTAGTTTCGTCAACGCAGCCATGGCGCTGGAGAAACTCGAAATTCCCTACCTGATCGGCGGTGGCGTCGGCCACGGTTCCCAAATCGCCGCCGCAATGGCGATGGGGGCGTCAGGGGTGGTGATGGGGACCAAGTTTCTGGTCGCCGAGGAGATCTGGGCCCATGTGGATTATAAGCAGCGCTTGGTTGAGGCCACGGAATCTGACACCGCACTGATCATGTCGAGCATCAGTAATACCGTCCGTGCTCTCAGCAATGAGACCACCGCGCTGGTCCAGGCGACCGAGGCGGAGATGAAGGATGTGACGATTCATGACTTGCTGCCCTTCATCGCCGGGAAGATTGGCCGTGAGGCTTATGTCACCGGGGATTGCCGTCGGGGGGTATTGTCAGCCGGGCATGCGCTGGCCTTTGTCAGGAAGCTTGAGCCTCTGGCCGATATCGTCGCCGCGCTCGAAAATGAGGCCAACGCCGCGTTTGCGCGAATGAGTGCAATGTCACGGCTGTAACGAGCGTTAATAAGTAGAAGCCCCTGGGGCTACATCACCGTCTTTCGCCATTGAGTAGAGCTGAACCTATGTCACATTCAGAGCAAGTTATCGTTACCCGCAGTCAGGGCGTGATGCAGATCGCGCTTAACCGACCGGAAAAGAAAAACGCCCTCAATAAGGCGATGTATGCCGCACTGCGGCAGGCGTTCGAGGCGGCCGAACAAGACCCCGAGATCAAGGCGATCCTGTTACAGGGTAGCGATGATTGCTTCACCTCCGGCAACGACCTGGCGGATTTTGAAAACCGTGATCCGAATGCACCATCCGCTGGTAGGCTGTTGCTGGAAACTATGCATCATTGCAAAATTCCCGTGGTGGTGGCCGTCTCAGGCCTAGCGGTAGGTATCGGTACCACGCTGCTGCTGCATTGCGATCTGGTTTATGCCGCACCTGATGCGCGCTTTCGAATGCCTTTTATCAATCTTGCTGTCTGTCCAGAGGCGGGTTCAAGCCTGATCCTGCCCGAGATCGCAGGCCAGCGGCTGGCGGCAGAATTGTTGTTGTTGGGTGATTTTTTCAGCGCCCAGACCGCGATCGAAGCGGGTATCGTTACGCGCATCGTCGCTGCCGAAGAGTTGCTGAGTTTCGCCTTCGAGCAGGCGGTCAAGCTTGCTCAAAAGCCGGCCGAGGCGATGATGCAGACTAAGCGATTGTTAAAGAAATCGCAGCATCAGGCGGTGCTTGATCGCTTTGCTGAAGAGTTTCCGTTGTTTGGCCAGATGTTGCTGACCCCCGAGTCGCAGGCAGCACGTCAACGGGCACTACCACGCGGTAAAAGATCGGCGTAGCTGCGGTGCGCCTTAGGGTTATTGTTTGTGAACGGGGTAAGGGAGAGCGGTATGAGAGATCACTCGGAAGGCGTTGGCTTGGATAAAACCATAGGCCCGGATAACGCTGTTGTTTTGGATACCAGCCTTGCCCCCGAAAAAGGCATGGCGGTAGTGAAAGACCGCAAGTTTGTCGAGGCGCTGCACCGGGGCTTGGATGTCTTGCGGGCCTTCGGTCAGAAGGGCGGGGTGTTGGGGAATCAGCAGATCGCGGCGATTACCGGGTTGCCCAAGCCTACGGTCTCACGGATGACTTACACCCTGATGCAGCAGGGTTATCTGGCCTACAATCCACGGCTAGAGAAGTATGAACTCGATTCCGGTGTCTTAACCCTGGGTTATAATTATGTCCATAATCTGCGAGCGCGGCAGATAGCCAAGCCGTTGATGGATGAGCTGTCCAAGCGGACTCAGGCGTCGGTCGGACTGATGACAAGCGAGCGTCTTAGCATGATCTACGTCGAGAACTGTCGTGGTGATGTAGCGCAGTCTCTGCGTATGGATGTCGGATCGCGTTTACCGATGGCGACCTCATCGGCCGGACGCGCGTATCTGGCGGCATTGGGTAAAGAAGAGCGAGAAGCGCTGATGGCTGCCATCCAGCGCAAGAGCGGCAATGACTGGGCAAAAATTCGCGATGCCATCGAGTTGGCCGTTACATGCTATGAAAAGCATGGCTATTGCCTCTCCCTGGGGGATTGGGATCGTTCCGTCAACGCGGTTGCGGTGCCGCTACGATTACAGGATGGCGAGATTATGTGCCTTAACTGTGGCGGTCCCTCCTACCTGATCACGCCGGATAAGGTGATAGCGTCCTTTGCCCCGCAGTTACTGCACGCCGCGCGTGAGCTGGAAAGTACTGGCGTGTGAATCACGGGTATGCAGCGGTGCTGGGCTGCGTTGTTAGTAAAAACCGATCTGTCATCGCCGCTGTATGCTCCCTGCTACGGGGAGGGTTTTTAGTCCGCGCGTGTCAGCTGTTCTCCCTCATTTCCCTTTTCTGCTCCACCCATCGTCTTTTTCTTACACCTGAGGTGACACCATCTAATGGGGCCTGCTTGCCATGGGTGGTTCTGTTTCCTGGCTCTCCATAGCATCCATTAAGACACCAATTTCGCCTTTCTCGTTGCTTGTTTTATTGTTGATACCTTTACGGCGCTAAGCAGGCAGAGGTTGGCTAATGCTGAAAAGTGTTTTGATTTGGCCTATATCTGTTTCGCATAGCGGTAGTCAGTATCAAAATTGATTGATTTGAATGTTTTTGGTTGCTAGTATTCCTAGTGTTGTTATCTGACCCAAGGTGGAGTGAAGAGATGAATGTAAACTTTACAGAAGAGGAGCTCGCCTTTCGTGAAGAGGTCCGAGCATTTTTCAAGGACAAATATCCTGCAGATATAAAAGCTAAGCAGGCGCAGGGGGTTTATCTGTCCAAGGCGGACCATGTCGCTTGGCAGAAAGCCCTGTTTGATCAAGGCTGGGCGGGTATCAACTGGCCGGTGGAGCATGGCGGTACCGGTTGGTCGCAGACTGAAAAGTATATCTACGCCAACGAGGCGGCCGAGGCTAAGGCGCCACGTATTATTCCTTTTGGACTGTCGATGGTGGCGCCGGTTATCTACACCTACGGAAATGAAGAACAGAAGGCCCGTTTTCTCCCCGATATTCTTGCCAGCAATGTGTGGTGGTGCCAGGGCTACTCGGAACCCAACTCGGGGTCTGATCTGGCTTCATTGAAGACCAAGGCGGTGCGCGATGGCGATCATTACATCGTCAGCGGCACTAAGACCTGGACCACATTGGCCCAGCACGCCGACTGGATCTTCTGT
>JBFFKD010000200.1:0-5469 GCA_041555595.1 Motiliproteus sp. | reverse complement strand
TCACCCGACACGAAAAAAGCCGGAAGCATTGCTTCCGGCTTTTTTATTTGTAACTCAGTTAACAGCAGGCTCTCTATACCAGTATTAAACCGAGGTGACTTCATCGGGCAGGGTTAATTTAAGCTGCCACTGTTCAAGCCTGGCTTGGGCCTGCTTTTTGAAATGCTGGCGCACCGCACTACCTTTGGGCTTGTCCAAATAATACAACAGGGTCGCGGCTTGTTGCGGTGTCACACCCTGCTGCTCTCCCCACTGCTGCACAAACAACGCGAGAGTATTGCTACTTTTATCAGGCAATGCCTGAGCGACGGGCACCGCTAACTCTTCACCGTCCATCACCCGCTGGCACATCTGCCGATAGTTAAATTCAAAATCGGGCATCACATCACACTTATCTTCGGTCCGTAACCGAAACCAGTCGGTGGCACGCCCGGCAAAGTAGACCGCCGGATGACTCCAACTATGATCGCGTGGATGATCACTGTGCATGCAAGCCTCTTGATAGGCGGCTAACGCCTGCGGTAGACCGTAATCCTTCAGTTCCTTACGCATCAACTCAAGAAACTCCGCGATGGTCGGCATCCAGACAAACTGCTGTTTGCAACGATCGATCGCAAGCACCATCTCCTGCTCGGTATAACCACGCAAGCTCAACGCCCACTCGCGCTTGGCGATGCGAATCTCGTCCTCACTCTGAAACACGCTCTTGAACTTGTGTCCGTAGATGGTCATAAACCGGGCAAACAGCATGTTGACCAGCTGCTTGGTTGCAACAGGGATAGGATCAGCACCGGTTGCGGATTGTGATCGTGGATCACCAGTCGGTGTTTTTGATGTCCATGACGGCATTGGTGATCCGTTCTCGTTTATCTTGCCGAGTACGTGTTTGATCTCTTTCACCATTATACCCCTGCTGGTTGTTGGATTGGGTTGGGTAGCTGCCGCTAGGTTGCTGTCGATTCTGCTGCTTCTGAGCATCGACCCAGTCGCGTTTCACCCATTTCATAAAGGGTTGTTCCCAGGACTTCTTGCGCTGGCCCTGCTCCATATAATACGCCACAAACTGATCAACGCAGGCTAGCGCAAACGCCTGGGTCACACTCTGCTTGGATAACATCTGCAGGGTGCTCGGCTGCGGCTCCCAATTAGGGTTGATCTCTTTAAGCTGACGATTGTGCTGCTCTTGCTGAGCGAACAATTGTTCCAAAGGGTCCTGCGGTTTAACCCAGCCGGTACTACCACCAAAACTCGGTGCAGGCCCCCGGGCAACATGGCCGTAACCGATCGACGGAACTAAAGGCTCTTCGATCAGTGCAGCTGAAGGCTCTTCGATCGCCGATGCAACGGATGACGAAAATTCAGACGGAGGCTGGTAAGACGTACGGGGGCTTGGAACACGAACCGACATCGCTTCGATCGTTGCAGCGCCGGCTCTTTGCTCTAGTCCGGTGTTTGTTGTAACAGCAAGTTTCGATTCAGAGACGGGGACAGGTGTGCCAGCTTGGGCGGGGGCTGTATCCGGGCTTAGTTTGCTGCTTTTCGCCACTGAAGATTCAGTCACATTGTCCAGTACCGCCAACCGGATACTGCCGTTAGCCAGGAATTGAGCATCGACCAGCCCCTGTTCGACCAGGGTATTGGTCAGCTGAGCCAGCTTATCCTCATCCCAGTAGGGCGCTAGATCCAACCACTCTCGTCGCCGAATGACGAACTGCGCGGTCCCCTGCTCGTCCAGACCACCATGATGACGGGCGTATTGATGGTAGACCGCCAACAAGATCGCAGGCTCTGCACCAAAACGACAGGCCAGAGAGGGATAAAAAAGAATGGGTTGTTCGGGAAAGAGACTACTCATCGACCTGAATGCCTTAGACAACACCGGCACTGCCAGCATCGATACCGATGACTCAGCAACCCAGTTTAGCCCTGTTATTCAAACCAGCGAGAATACCATAAACGGATGCGATAACGGCTATCGAATCCGTTTTTGTTCGGTACTATGAACAGTTCCGTTAACGGTGCGGTCTGACTCGGCGCCTAGACCCATCTGTCGGCATTAGCTGGCTTTTTTAGAGACGAAGTCACTAACAGCCCGTAGCACATCTTTACGACTGATCTGACCAACCAACTTACCGTCACGCAACACAGGCATCCGGCGACGCTGGCCTGAGATGATCAATTCAGACAGGGCGATAATGTCTGCATCGCTGGCAACTGTCTCGACCTCGGCGGTCATAAAGTCACCCACACAGCCGCCCTTCTCCTCTTCATGGTAAGTGTGCTGCAGAATCGCTTTAAGACAGTCAACCTCCGACAGCATACCGACCAACTCACCGCGGTCATCAACTACTGGCGCACCGGAGATGTTGGTCTCGGAAAAGATATTAATCGCCGTGAACAGCTCCGTTTCTGGTTTAAAGGTGACCAACTGGGTGGTCATGTAATCTTCAACCTTGACACTTCTCAGCATGATGCTGCTCCTCACAAAAGCCCGACTATTCGGGCATACATCGTCTCAAATAAGCCGATAAAAGATATAAGCAGGCCTTCTAATTAAAGACCACTGTTTTGTTTCCATGCACCAAAATTCGATCTTCGAGGTGCCAGCGCAAGCCGCGCGCCAATACCGTCTTCTCAACATCGCGCCCCTGCCGAACCATATCTTCGGCACTGTCATTGTGAGTAATCCGGCTCACATCCTGATCGATGATAGGCCCGGCATCCAACTCTTCGGTGACATAATGGCAAGTCGCACCGATCAGCTTAACCCCACGTTCGTGTGCTTGGTGATAAGGTTTGGCACCAGCAAACGATGGCAAGAAACTATGATGAATATTGATCACCTGCGAGGCGTACCGCTGGCACAACTCGGGTGGCAAAATCTGCATGTACCGCGCCAACACAATGGTGTCGATTCGGTACTCTTCGACCAACTCAACCACCTTGTCAAAAGCGTGCTGTTTGTCATCCTTATCAACCGGGACGTGATGGTAGGGAATCCCGTGCCACTCCACCATGCTACGTAAGTCGTCATGGTTGGATATCACGCAGGGAATTTGGCAATCGAGTTCCTCGCTATGATAGCGATATAGCAGATCCGCCAGACAGTGCGACTGCTTGCTGGCCATCAGCAACACCCTTTTAGGGATCGATGAATCGGTCAGTCGCCACTCCATCTTGAAGGATTGAGCGATCGGGCTGAACGCCTCGCGTAGATCTTCGAGCGAATAGGCCAGGTTTCGGGTACTGATCTCGTAGCGCATAAAGAACCACGAGGTCGCATCGTCGGAGTGCTGGCTAGCTTCAGCAATCGAGCCACCGTGGCTGGAGATGAAATTACTGACCATAGCTACGATGCCAACCCGGTCCGGGCATGAAATAACTAAACGATAACGTGGTTCCATAGCTGTGTTTATTAACCTCTGTTCCCAATACCTGTTGTCAGTACAAATCTGCCCACATTCTAACAACTTATATGCTATTGACCATCATCCAAAAGATCACACGAGCCGTTTAATCAGCTGTTTCACTGTACAGTTGTTCAGTTTTGGCGGCGCAAATAAAGTCATTGCTATGGAGTCCGTTGACGCTATGACTCCACCAACTGACCTCGACAGCTCCCCACCGGGTCAATAGATCAGGATGATGACCTTGTTGTTCGGCCATCACTCCGACTCGGTTAGTAAACTCCAACGCCTTGATGAAATTTTTAAATCGATAGCCACGAAACAGCCGTGGAACCGATTCGGCTTCAACCAGTTGCCAATCAGGCAATTGGGCTAGCTGCGGTTCTATCTGCTCAAGAGTGTATGGCTGAGCATCGCCTTGGCATGCCTGACACTGCTGTCGCTCTAGTTGTTCTGCTTGATTAGACTTGCTCATCACAGGCCTCCTTATGAAACCCATTAAATGTTTCGATGCTCCTGTCTACCCTATAGATTCATCATCTAGGCGGCAGGTTGATATACTCAGTCAAGACCATCCAGTCGAACCGCTCCACCCTGACCGTCAAAATAACCCACTTGGTTACTGCATCATCATGCATCGCTCCAACAGCAGCTCATCCACCCCCGCGATTGAACTAGCCGATGCCTACCTCAATTACTACCAGGATTTTCTTACCCCAAACCAAGCCGACAGTTATCTACAACGACTACAACACACGCTTGTATGGCAGCAACACAGCATCTGGTTGTTCGGTCGTCAGGTCGCGATTCCTCGGCTGCAATGTTGGTACGGGGAGCCTGGACTGACCTACAGCTATTCAGGCTTATTGATGACAACTCGGCCATGGACCCCAGAACTCGATCAGCTACGCCGACGGATCGAACAACTGCACGGCTATCGTTTTAACGCGGTGTTAGCCAACCTTTACCGAGATGGCCGTGACAGTGTCGGATGGCACGCCGACAATGAAGCCGAGCTGGGTGACAACCCGGTGATCGCCTCGTTGTCGCTGGGCAGCACGCGTAGTTTCAAATTGCGCCGCAACGATGATCACCGTCAACAACATACCATCGAGCTAGAACACGGTTCTGTGCTGCTGATGTCGGGCAGTACTCAGCATCACTGGCAGCATTGCCTGCCCAAGCGCAGCCGGATCACAGAGCCTCGAATCAACCTGACCTTCCGCTTGATACATTAAGCCGATACCATAGCGTCAGCTTTTATCGATTTAGCCTAGTTATCCGCCATTTATCCGCAGGCATTCAACCTTGACCCATAACCCATCTCACAGCGATATCCTTAGTGTCAGTGACCTTAATCAGCAGGCACGCCAACTGCTGGAGCAGAGCTTTGCCATCATTCAGGTCGAGGGAGAGATCTCCAACTTCGTCAGCCCAAGCTCGGGCCACTGGTATTTCACCCTCAAGGATGACCGAGCCCAAGTACGTTGCGCGCTATTCCGAAATCGTTCACGTTTTCTGAAATACCGGCCGCAAAACGGTGACAAGGTATTACTGCGAGCCAAGGTCAGCCTGTACGAGGGCCGCGGTGAATACCAACTGATCGGCGAATACTTGGAAGCCGCCGGTAGCGGCGATCTACAGGCTGCCTATGAGGCGTTAAAGCAGAAACTGCAACTCGAAGGTCTGTTTGAAACCGAGCACAAGCAGATGTTACCGGCGATGCCTCAACATATCGGCGTCATCACCTCGCCCACAGGCGCAGCGATACAGGATATTCTAAGCGTACTCAAACGCCGTTTCCCATCGATCCCGGTCAGCCTCTTCCCCGCCGCAGTACAAGGCGACGAGGCCCCCAGCCAATTAATTCAAGCATTAACATTGGCCAACCGCTCAGCCCTGTGCGATGTACTAATTTTGGGCCGTGGTGGTGGTTCGGCTGAAGATCTGAGCGCCTTTAATGACGAAGCACTAGCACGGGCGATCTTCGCCAGCACCATCCCGATCGTCAGCGCGGTCGGCCACGAGATCGATTTCAGCATCAGCGACCTGGTCGCCGATG
>JBFFKD010000199.1:0-5478 GCA_041555595.1 Motiliproteus sp. | reverse complement strand
GCCTGTGCGGTATCACTGTGTTGGAACTGTTCGGCGGCTTGATCGAACTGGCCGCTGCGATACAGCGCCGAGCCGCGCCAATCGGGATCGTCGAACTGCTCGGCTGCGCCCTGATGATCACCCTGCTGGAACTGCCGCTGCGCCTGTTGGTCGGCGGTTTGCCAGAGCTGGTTCCAATAGGGTTGCCATTCGACCGCCTGGGCCGGTTCAGCATACAGTTGCGGCAGCAGTAGCAGTGTCAGCAACCAGCCACGGCGATGCGATAACGCAGCAACAGGAAGCAGTAATAGCACCAGCCAGGGGCCAAACTCCTGCCACAGGTCGAACCGATCGGTTTCGGCGCTAAAGCTATTGTCGTCGAGTCGTGATGGTGCCTGCTTGGCTAGATGGTCGAGCAGCGCTTCGATGTCGCTGCCGTCGTAGCGGAGGCTGCGGTAGACACCGCCGGTCTGGCGCGCCAGCTGTGCCAGTCCGGTCGAATCGAGTTTGGCCAGCTGCAGGGTGCCGTTGGAATCCTTGGCCAGTTTACCGTTGCCGAGTGGGATCGGTGCACCCTCGTGGGTGCCGACACCGAGTATCGATAACGGGTAGCCACTGCTCTGCAATTGCTGTCGGATCGTAGCAGCCGCGGTACGGGCAACCCCATCACTGATCAGCAGTAGCTGCCCTTTGTTATGCCCTGCTTGTTTCAGCAGTGATACCGCAGTCTGGATTGCCGCTTCGGTCTGGCTACCGGCTAGCGGCATGATGTTGGGCGACAGTGAGGGGACCAGCGCCAGTAACGTTTGCCGGTCATCACTTAGCGGTGATAGCACATGCGCATCACCAGCGTAGACCACTAGCCCGGTTAAACCTTCCTGGCGGGCTTTGATCAGGTCGATCAGTCGATGGCGGGCGTGAGTCAGCCGGTTGGGTTTAAGATCCTGCGCCAGCATCGACGGCGACAGATCGAGAATCAGCACCAGTGCATCCTGCTGTGAATAGACGGGCTGCGGCAGCTTGTCCCAGGTGGGTCCGGCTAGGGCCAGGGTGGCGACTATCCAAGCTCCGATGAGCGCTATTAACGGGCCGCGTGATTGGGCTGTTAGCTGATCCTCGAGTAGGTGTTGGAGTAGCTCGGGTCGGATCAACTGCTGCCATTGGCCACTGCTGTGTTGTTGCCGCCATAGCCAGAATGCCAACACTCCCAGTAACGGAATCAGCAACAACCAATAGGGCCGGAGAAAGTGGAACTCGGCAACTCCCAGACTCTCGATCACAGCGGCCTCCTGCGACGGCCTGAGACTAGCGGTAGCCATAACGATTTTAGCGCCAACATAAGCGACAGGAGCAGGGCCAATGCCAATGGCCAGTGGAATAGCGCCTGCTGCGGTCTGATCAGTTGTTCAGACTGTTGACTCGGTTCGAGTTGATCCAGCAGTTGATAGATCTGCTGGAGCTCATCGACATCACGGGCCCGGAAGTAGCGCCCTTGAGTCTGCTCGGCGATCGATTTAAGCGTGGTCTCATCCAGATCGGCCGATGGGTTGACCTTACGCACGCCAAACAGACTGCGCACCAACATCTCGTCGGCACCAAAACCGAGAGTGTAGACTCGTACTTTTTGTTCAGCGGCCTTAGTGGCAGCGTCGAGCGGCGTTACCTTGCCCTCGGTGTTGGCACCGTCGGTCAGCAGGATGATGACCCGGTTCGCGGAAGTTTCGGCGCGAGTGCTGTTTTGCAGTCGCTTGATCCCGAGCCCGATCGCATCACCGATTGCGGTCTTGTCACCGGCAAAACCGATCTGCGCTTCCTGCAATAGCTGGTTGAGCGCCTGATGGTCGAAGGTCAGTGGTGTCTGGATATAGGCCTGAGTGCCGAACAGGATCAGCCCCAGCCGATCCCCCGAACGGCGTTCGATAAACTCGGACAGCACCGCCTTGACCGCCACCAATCGATTAACGGCTTCGTCATCGAGCTGCATATCCTCGGCGCCCATGCTGCCGGAGATATCGACCGCCAGCATCAGGTCACGACCACTCTGTGCCACCGGCATCGGCTCACCGATCCACAGTGGCCGGGCAGCCGACAGCAGTAATAGCAGCCATAGCAGCCAAAGTGTGATCGATCCGGCCATTGAGCGTCTGGACCGCGCCGTCACTGTCTGAGGCTGGCTGACCTGATCGTAGAAGGGTACCCGCAGCGCTGCCTGCTGCTCGGCGGTCGCCGGCACAAAACGCTGTACCAGCCAGGGCAAGGGGAGCAACAGCAGTAACCAGGGCCAGTCCAGTGTCAGCATGGTTGCGACTCCGCACTCGGGGTTGGCGGCAGCGTATGACGGTGGCGCTTGATCCATTGTTGCGCCAAGTCGGTCAAGCCAGCGGTGTCTATATCGGCGTGGCTACGGTAGGGCCCTTCGGCCAGCGTGCGGCCGAGTGGTTGTTGGAAACCGTCCAGTCGGCTGCTGTGATACAGAAAATCGAGCCAGGCCTGACCGCTCAGTGCGGCGATCGGTTGATGGGGGTAGGCGACCAGTGCGGTGCGCCGGAGTAGTTGGTTGAGTTGCTGTAGCCAGCGTTGTGGTTCGCTCTGATCTAACCTCTGCAACTCTGCCAAGGCGTAATGTCGATAGCGGTTGCGGCGCATACGGCTGAGCAGTCGCCAGCCCGACCAGAGTATTAGGGCGATGAGGATGAGCGCCAATAGCCACCAACCCGGTGCCGGTGGCCAGAGCCCGATCGGATCGGGGAGCTGCAGGTCGCGCAGTTGATTCAACGAGGCCTGTTGGTCGTCGCTGACAGCGCTATCGGGACGCAACGCATTGAGCACGTTGTTAGAGTCAGCGGCAGGTCGGCTCACGGATGGGGCTGAATGCTGGGTAGCCGTGGTCATCGGTACGCCCTGCCACGCTGGTTAAGGTTGCCCATCTTGGCGTACAGCGCGCTGAGCCGATCCAGCAGCGGTTCATCGGTAGCCAGGTTGATCACCGAGATGCCGAGCGGGCTGCAGCGTGACTCCAGCATCGCGATCCGACTGTCGATCAGGCCATGCTGGTCTGTTGCTGCGCTGAGTCGCTGGCGCCGCTGGCCGTCGGTAACCCACAGCTGGTCGTTGTGCGGCAACTGACGTTCGAGCGGGTCGTACAGCATAAACAGAGTCAGATCAGCGTGGCGTGAGAGCTGGTACAGCAGCTTGAAGCAGCGCTCATCCAGATCGTGAAAGTCGCTGGCGATATAGAGCCCGGTTCCGGGCCGGCAGACCGGCAGCAACTTTTCCAACATCTGTTGTAGCGATTGTGAATGTTGAGCGGGGCAGGGGGTGTTGAGTTGGCCAGCAAAGCGCTGCAGTTGCTGGATCAGTTCCAGTGCTGCGTGCTTGCTGCGCTTGGGGCGGATGTCTCGGTGTTGCTGGTCGCCAAACACCAAGCCGCCGATGCGGTCGCGGTTGGCCAGCCCGATCCAGGCCAGCGCGCTGATCAGTGCACTGCACAGCACCGACTTGAAACAGCTCTGGCTGCCGAAAAACATCGACGAGCGCAGGTCGGCGGCCAGCAGCACCGGCCGTTCCTGCTCTTCGCGGTACAGTTTGGTGTGCGGCTTCTGAGTGCGGGCGGTGACGCGCCAGTCGATTGAACGGATATCATCACCGGGCTGGTACAACCGTACCTCGTCGAAATCGATCCCGCGTCCGCGGCGACGACTCTGCCACTCGCCGGCCTGCTGCGAACCACTGCGGCGTGGTCCGGCCAGTTTCAGCTCCTTGCAGAAGCGGTGCAGCCCGACCAATTGTTGCAGCTCGGGGTAAGCTCCCTGCAACCGGAAGTCGGAGAACTGTTGGCGCGAAGCGTTGGCGTGCATGCTGGAATAGTCGCCTAAGCCACCGGTACCGTCTGCAACAGCGCCTGGATCACATCGTCGGCGCTGACGCCGTTGGCTTCGGCCTCAAAGCTGAGCAGTAACCGGTGCCGCAATACATCGGGTGCGACCTGCTGCACATCATCGGGACTGACGAAGTCGCGACCCTGCAACCAGGCGTGGGCTTTGGCGCAACGACTCAGCGCGATGGTGGCGCGCGGGCTGGCGCCGTACTCGATCCAGTTGTGCAGTTGCGAGGAGCCGTCAGCGGATGAATAATTGCCGGGATCGCGGCTGGCCAGTACCAGCTCAACAATATAGTGCTCGATCGGTTCGGCCATATGCAGCGCCAGCACCTGCTGACGAGCTTGCATCAACAGTGGTTGCGAGATCGGTTCGGCCGGTAACGACAGCTGATCATCGCTGGCCTCGTTGGTGGCCAAGCGCAGGATCGCCAGCTCGGCGGCCCGATCGGGGTAACCGACGTTAACCTGCATCAGGAACCGGTCCAGCTGCGCCTCGGGCAGTGGATAGGTGCCCTCCTGCTCGATCGGATTCTGGGTCGCCATCACCAAAAACAGCTCCGGTAGCGGGTAACTGCTGCTACCGACCGACACCTGGCCCTCGGCCATCGCCTCCAGCAGCGCCGACTGCACCTTGGCCGGTGCCCGGTTTATCTCATCGGCCAATACCAGATTGTGGAAGATCGGCCCTTTCTGGAACTCAAAAGTGCCCTGTTCGGGGCGGTAGATATCGCTACCTGTGACATCTGCAGGCAGCAGGTCGGGGGTAAACTGAATCCGATGAAAATCCCCCTCGATCCCCTGCGACAGCGCCTTGATAGCGCGGGTCTTGGCCAGCCCCGGCGCCCCTTCAACCAGCAGGTGGCCGTCCGCCAGCAGCGCGATCAGTAGCCGCTCGACCAGGGCGGGTTGGCCGATGATCTGCGATTCGAGCCAGGTTTTTAGGGTTTGGAATTGGGCGAGAGTGGTCATGGCGTCCATCGTCATTGAGCAATCAAAAAACAGGGTGCTACTAAGATGGAGCCATTAAGGGAAAGTTCAAGAGGTTATGAATTAAATCATCCCCTTATGTAGCGCTACGGACACGAACGGGATGCCGAAAAAGGTGAAGAAGGCGACAATCCAGGTACCGACGATCAGCCAGGCGTTGATCTGTGGGCTGGTCTTGTACTGAATCCGGACGTGTAATGTCAGGCCGATACAGAGCCAAGTTATTAACGACCAAACTTCCAGCGGGTCCCATGACCAGTAGCGCCGCCAGGCGTCTTGAGCCCAGATGGCTCCGGCGACAACCCCGAGAGTGTCGAAGATCAATGCCAGTGCCATAAACCGGTAGGCTCGGACATCTAGCCCTTTATCGTCGGGCAGGTTAGAGAAACTCTGAACACCGATCTTTGCTTGGCGGAGGATGACGATAATCGCCATGCCCAACGCAATAAAAGCACAGCCAAGAAACAGCTTGATAAAACCGATATGGATGAATAGCCAGACGGTATCGTAAGAGTTGGGTTGAGAGGATGGGTCGTTGGGGCGCAGCAGCGTCCAGGCCATCAGCATGATGATGATTGGCATGACGACGGCAACAAATGCCCTTACTTTGGGGAGAAGGTGGTAGCCGATAG
>JBFFKD010000198.1:0-5493 GCA_041555595.1 Motiliproteus sp. | reverse complement strand
GCGTTGCACAGGTTGTCGTACAGGTTAGCGATGGTGACGATACGGACCTGTTTGGGAATCCGTTCTCCGCCAACACCATGCGGATAACCACTGCCGTCCATCATCTCGTGATGAAACTCGATGACCGCTCGTGACATGCTGGGCATGTTGCGTACCCGCTCGGTCAATAGCCGCCCCAAGCTGGGGTGGCGCCGCAGCAAGGTTTGTTCCGGCGGGGTTAGCTTGCCGATCTTGTTGACCACTTGCGGCGGAATCTCGATCTTGCCGATATCGTGCAACAGTGCCCCGACCGCTAATTGCCGTAGTGCATCACCTTTGAAGCCGGCGGCTAGACCGAGCATCAGACTGAGCACGGTAACGTTGATGTTGTGATTGTAAAAATTGTGCTCGCCAGAGCCAAGATTGACCAGGTTGGTCAGAAGTTGGTCGGCATTCTCGATTTCCGACGCGAGGCCGTCGATTACCTCTTCGACATGGTGAATCGCATTGGCTGGCTGGGTTTTAAGATCACGGCAGATCGCCTTCACCTGGTCGGTTTGCTTGCTGTACTTCTCGGCAATGTTTTTATGGCGGTCACGATACTTCCTGGCTTTGGCCTGTAGCTCCTTTTTCTCCTCCCATAAATCCTCTTCGGGTGGCGTTTCGGTAACTACTTCGGGTTTGGCGGGAGCGGTAATCGAGTCTTTATTTGAACGTTGCGGCACCACCGAGATCTCGGTCAGTCCCATGTGCAAGATGGCGGCTAGATCTTTCTCAGATTTGAGCTTGAAGCGAGAGAACAGAAAAGGGTGATTGACCCACGACAGTTCCAGATCGACATACATGCCGATCCGAAGGCGATCTATCGGGATCTTAATTTTTTTATCTGCTGCCATAAAATCGATCATTAACGCCGATACAAACTAGGTTATTGATGGCGTACCTGCTCCGAAGGTGATTGTCGTAATGGCCTGCGCTTGTTCATATGGCGCCGATTATCAGGTTGTTATTGCCGTACGGTTGATAATGCCTTTGGTGTTAGGTGAGTGCAATCGCTAGAGTTGACTCAGGTTTGTTTCAGACAAAAAAGGGGACTCAATGCAGTCCCCTTGTTGTTGGTTAGGTAGAGGGTATCAACCCAGAATCTTGGCCTTAAGCATCTCTAGCACCTGATCGGCAGCGATATCCTGACGGTCTGCATCGGTGCGTCCCTTGTACTCCAGGGTGCCGTTTTTCAGACCGCGGTCGCTGATGACGACCCGGTGCGGGATACCGATCAGCTCCATATCGGCGAATTTAACCCCCGGACGCTCTTTGCGATCGTCCATCAATACATCAATGCCCGCTGCTTGCAACTCGCGGTAAAGTTGCTCGGTCGTTTCGCTGACGGTCTCGAATTTTTCCGGATTCATCGGCACCAGCGCTACCTGGAATGGCGCGATGGCGTCGGGCCAGATGATGCCTGATTCGTCGTTGTTCTGCTCGATCGCGGCGGCGACGACACGGGTGATACCGATGCCGTAGCAGCCCATCGACATGATCACCGCCTTGCCATTTTCGTTCAGTACCTTCGCTTGCAGTGCCTGAGAGTACTTGGTGCCAAGCTGGAAGATATGGCCTACCTCGATACCGCGCTTGATCACCAGCTTGCCCTGGCCGTCAGGGCTGGGATCGCCCTCGACGATGTTACGCAGATCGGCGACGATCGGCTCGGCACAATCTCGGCCCCAGTTGATGTTGAAATAGTGCTTGTCGTCGATATTGGCACCGGCGCCAAAGTCGGCCATCTTGGCCACGGTGCGGTCGGCGATGACCGGCAGGCTCAGGTTGACCGGGCCGAGGGAGCCAGGACCTGCGCCGACGGCGTTGTTGATCTCCTCTTCGGTGGCAAAGCGAAGCGGTTCGGCGACCTGGGCTAGGTTCTCTGCTTTGATTTCGTTTAGTTCATGATCACCGCGCACCAACAGGGCGACAAATTCCGCCTCGACCTCGTCGGAGGCTGCCACGATCAGGGTCTTGACGGTCTTCTCGATCGGAAGCTTGAAAGCGTCGACCAGTGCCGCGATGGTTTTGGTATCGGGGGTGTCGACTAGCGCCATCTCGGTGGTTGCCGCCGGCCGGTCAGTTGCGGGTGCTAAGGCTTCGGCTTTTTCGATGTTGGCTGCGAAGTCGGAGCTGTCGCTAAAGGCGATCGCGTCTTCGCCAGACTCGGCCAATACATGAAACTCATGTGAACCGTCGCCGCCGATGCTGCCTGAATCCGCCTGCACCGGACGGAAGTTCAGCCCCAGTCGTTCGAAGATGCGAGTGTAGGTGGCGTGCATGAGATCGTAGGTCTGCTGCAGCGATTGCTGATCGACATGGAACGAGTAAGCGTCTTTCATGATGAACTCGCGTGAGCGCATGACACCAAAACGGGGCCGGATCTCGTCGCGGAACTTGGTCTGTACCTGGTAGAAGTTGGCAGGCAACTGCTTGTAGCTGCTCAGTTCGTTACGGATCAGGTCGGTGATCACCTCTTCATGGGTCGGGCCGACGCAGAACTCACGGCCGTGGCGGTCGGTTACGCGAAGTAATTCGGGGCCATACTGCTCCCAGCGACCCGACTCCTGCCACAGCTCGGCGGGCTGGATCGCCGGCATCAAGACCTCCTGGCTACCGGCGCGCTCCATCTCTTCACGTACGATCCGTTCGACTTTGCGCAGCGTTCTCAGTCCCATGGGTAGCCAGGTGTAGAGACCTGAGGCTATCTTCCGGATCATGCCTGCGCGTAGCATCAGCTGGTGGCTGACCACTTGCGCATCGGATGGGGTTTCTTTGAGGGTGGCAATCAGGAATTGGCTGGCGCGCATGATCGGGGCTCTTGGTTTGGCTCGGGTGATTGACCGGAGTCTAGCGATAAATGAAGGCTGATATTTTACGGAGCTGGTGGGAGGGTAACAAGGGCTAGCATTGACGATTACGTGCTAATCAATCGTTCAATGCTTGTGCCAGCTGCTCCAGTTGGGTTTCGTCGAACACCTTTATGCCGTGGCGGCGAAGCAGTGCTGCGGTAACGCCGATGCCATCGTCGACGAGTTGGTTGCTGAAAGTACCATCGTAGCTGCTGCGACTGCCACACGAAGGGCTGCGGGCTTTGAGTAGCGCCAGCTGGATCTGGTGTCGCTGGCACTGCTCCAGCGCGGCTTGTGCACCGGCGATGAAAGCTTGCGTCACATCAGCTCCATCTTGGCACAGCACCCGGCCCTGTTGCTCGAGCACTCGATCGCCGCGGCCCTGTTCTACTTCAGCGGCAGGGCGGGGGCAGGGCAGGCCGCCTGCTAGTTCGGGGCAGATCGGTACCAGTCGCTGCTCTGCCTGCCAACGCATCAATAGCGGGCTGTCTAGCAGTTTGGCTTGGCCGTCGAAGCGTACCGGCTCACCCAGGAGGCAGCGGCTGATCAGGATCTGTTGCATAGTCGGGTTCTGCTGATGGTGGTATGGCTGTCGTCGGCTTAAGCCAGCGATTGCTTAGCCACTAGATGGCCACCATAATCATCTTCATTGCAATCAACAACTGTTAAGGAGCGATGTTGTGAATCGAAATCGAAATCGGAATCGGTGCGTGTCTATAGGGGTGGTCGGGTTAGCGCTGTTGTTGCAGGCAGGCTGTGCTCAGCAAGCCCGGTTTGAAGCTCGTCAGGATCCGTTGATTGGCCAGATTATAGACAGCGCCAGTCAGCAGTCGATCAGCTTTGATCAGTTGGTCGAACGAGCGGCTCAGGTCGATGTGGTCTATCTGGGAGAGCGCCATGACAATGCTGAACACCATCAAAACCAACTGACGGTGGTGCAGGCCTTGATCGATCAAGGTAAGCGGCCGGTACTGGGGTTTGAATTTTTCGATATCACGCAGAGCGGTTATTTGATGCAGTATGTGGCCGGTAAAAAGTCGATGATGCAACTGCATAGCCCAGCTAAAGCGTCTCCGCCGGGTGAGCGGTTACGCAAGCAGCTCGGCTGGAGCGAACGCTCGGACAGCGATTGGAACTACTACTTTCAATTGATCGAACTGGCCCGCAGCCATCAGTTGCCGGTATTCGGTGCCGATCTGCCCGCCGGTATCCGCTTGCGGCTGAGTCGTACCGAGGCGCAACAGCTAACCGCAGTCGAGCAGCAGCAGTTGTCGCTCCAGACTTTGGCCGATGATGACTACAAAACCTATATGTTCGAGCAGTTCACCGCCGGTCACTGCGGTTGGAGCAGCGAACCGTTGATGACTCGTTTATACCGGACCTGGTACGAACGTAACTATCGAATGGCGAGTTCGGTGGTAGCGATGGCGCAGACACCTGAGGGCGCGGGTGAGGATTCGCCATCAGCCGGTCCAGTGGTGATGATTTTGGGGGCGGGTCATACCGAGCACAATCAGGCTGTGGTAGCGCAGGTTGCCAAGCTGGCACCGCAGTTGACGCAGCTCAATATTGGTTTGCAGGAGATCTATATTGAGCAGGCGCCGTTGGCGGATTATCTAAACGGCTATAGTGTTGATCAAGATGGCGGGTTGAAACATGACTTTGGTCCGCGTTATGACCTGCTCTGGTTTACTCAGCGGCAAGATTACCGCGATCGTTGTGCCGAGCTGAATAAGCCGAAATAAATCCCCTAAGCGGCGACACCAAGCTAACGCTAACTGGGTTGCTGCATCTCATGCGTCGATGCAGCGGGTTAGGGGGTTAATTCGCCGCACAGATCGAGCTGCATCTGTTGCCGTACCCAGTCACTGTCCTGTTGCTGTTGGCGTTGCTGTGCCAACAGATGCTGCAGTTTGGTAAAGGCCGCTTCCAATGTCATGTCAAAACCACTGATCACCCCGGTTTGTGCCAATGCCGACCCGGTCGCATAGCTACTCAGATCGACCCGTCCCTGCAGGCATTGCGACAGATTGGTAATCACTACTCCCTGCGAGTTGGCGCGTTCAAGCTCTCTTAAAAATGCTGGATCGCGGTCCGGTGCGTTGCCGACTCCATAAGATTGCAGAATCAGTCCGTCGATCGGTTGTTGCAGCAGATGGCGAATGAACTCGGCGTCGATGCCGGGGAATAATCGTAATGGGACGATTCGGTGTTGGCCGTAAGCGGGTAGTTCAAACCGCGGAGTGTTGGCTTGTGGTCGGATCGCATCATCGTCGATTTCGATATGAATGCCGACCTGGCCCAGCCAAGGGTAGTTGGGGCTGTCAAAAGCATCGAAGCCGCTAGCCTTGACCTTAGTGGCGCGGTTTCCACGCAACAAGCGGCCATTAAAGTACAGGCACACCTCTTGAATCGGGTGGTTGCGGGCCAACACCAAGGCGGTGATTAAATTGTCCTGGGCGTCGTTACGCAGTTCGATTAGTGGAATCTGTGAGCCGGTAACGATTACCGGTTTGGTCAGGTCTTGCAGCATGAATGACAGTGCAGAGGTGGTGTACGCCAGTGTGTCGGTGCCGTGCAGGATGATAAAGCCATCGTAGGCATCGTAGTTGGCGCGAAT
>JBFFKD010000197.1:0-5501 GCA_041555595.1 Motiliproteus sp. | reverse complement strand
CTATTTTCGTGAGGATTTATCATGCTAGATCTGCAAGGATTTGGTGACCAGTTACTGGCCGGTACCTGGATTACCGTTCAACTGGCTTTTTGCTCTGTCGTTCTGGGTTTAGTTTTTGGATTGGCCGGTGCTACCGCCAAATTATCCAACTTTAAACCTGCTCGAGCCTTGGCAACGGGTTACACCAGCCTGATTCGGGGGATCCCCGAACTGCTGACAGTACTGATCATCTACTTTGGTGCCACGTCGGTATTGATGTCGATCGGCAGCCTGTTTGGGTATGACGAGTACATTGAGGTTAGTCCCTTTCTAGCGGGCGTCATCGCCTTGAGCCTGACCTTTGGTGCCTATTCCACCGAGGTGTTGCGTGGTGCGATGCTGGCGATCCCGACAGGACAACGCGAAGCTGGATTAGTACTGGGGATGAGTCGATTGCGAATCTTTTTTCGCATCACCCTGCCACAGGTCTGGCGTCTGGCACTGCCGGGGCTAGGCAACCTGTTTCTGGTATTGCTAAAAGATACCGCGCTGGTTTCGGTGATCGGCTTGGAAGATATTATGCGCAAAGCCAATGTGGCGGTAGGCTTCACCAAAGAGCCATTCCTGTTCTACATGACCGCTGCACTGATTTATCTGGCGATGACTATTTTCACCATGGTTGTAATCCATGTGTTGGAAAATCGCGCCAACTACGCCTATATGCGCTGAGGGCTTGAAGATGGATTTCAACGTAATTATCGAACACTTCCCGCGATTGCTGGAAGGTGCCTGGACCACCATTCAACTGGTGGTTATCTCCGGTGTTATCGGCTCACTGTTAGCGGTCCCCATTGGACTTGCACGCCACTCGGATCGCTGGTTGATCAAGGGCCTCCCGTACGCCTACATCTTCTTCTTCCGTGGTACTCCGCTGCTGGTACAGATGTTCCTGGTTTACTATGGCGTGTCCCAGTTTGAAGCGATACGCGAAAGCGCTCTCTGGCCCTACCTTCGGGAACCCTACTGGTGCGCCATCATCGCCTTCTGTTTAAACACCGCAGCCTATACCGCAGAGATTTTGCGCGGTGCGTTGGGTGCAATACCACGAGGGGAGGTTGAAGCCTGCAAGGTACTCGGGATGTCAAAAGTGCTGACCTATCGCCGCATATTGCTGCCGCGGGCGTTTGGCATGATCGTTCCGGCTTACGGTAACGAGATCATCCTGATGCTCAAGAGCAGCGCGCTAGCCAGCACCATCACGCTACTGGATCTCACGGGCATGGCGCGAACGATCATCGCTCGGACCTACACTCCGATTGAGATTTTCCTAGCAGCAGGTGCGATCTATCTGGCGATGAGCCTAGTGATCATCTGGCTATTTAGGATGATTGAGCAACACCACAATCGCTACATGCAGCCTCTGTCATAACCCTTGTTAGCATCGCCTGGCACTCAACCATGATGTGACAGGCAGCCCCTTCTCGATGCAGTCGAGCAGGGCAGGGTCATTGCTGGTCTCGTTTGAAAAACCGCCAGCAAAGCCTCGCTGGCAGCCGTAGGCTTGCCGAAGAGTGAAGCACAAAGATCTGCCGAACAGCACTGTAGATGTTACCTGCCGGCTCCTACCAAGCGTCAAGACGCCTCATCAACCTCCGATTCATCATCCATCCCCAACTCCTTTATCTTGCGGGTCAGGGTATTACGCCCCCAGCCCAGCAACAGCGACGCATCCCGCCGCCGACCACCGGTATACTGCAGCGCCGCCTCGATCATGATCCGCTCGAACGCCGGCACCGCCTCGCCCAACAGATCTTTATTGCCTCGTCCCAGCGCCTGCTCGGCCCACTGCCGCAAGCCCTGCTGCCAGCTACCGACCGGCTGCTGGGCAGCATCTTCAGCCAGTAATTCGGGCGGTAGGTCGCTGACTAGCACCTCGCGTCCGGACGCCATCACCGTGATCCAGCGGCAGGCATTTTCCAACTGCCGTACGTTGCCGGGCCACTCGATCGAACAGAGATAATTTTCGGCCTCTTCGGTCAACACCTTGGTCTCGGCCGACAACTCCTCGGCGGCACTGGCCAAGAAATGGTGCGCCAACTTGGGGATATCTTCGCGCCGGTCGCTAAGCTTGGGGATATGAATCCGAATGACATTGAGCCGATGGAACAGATCCTCACGAAAACGCCCCTCCTTCACCAGAGTTTCAAGATCCTGATGGGTAGCAGCGATGATACGGACATCGACCTTGACCGCGGTATGACCGCCAACCCGGTAAAACTCACCGTCGGCCAACACTCGCAGTAGCCGAGTTTGCGCCTCGGATGGCATATCACCGATCTCATCGAGAAACAGCGTACCGCCATCAGCCTGCTCAAACCGGCCTTTACGTTGATTACCGGCACCGGTGAACGATCCCTTCTCATGACCGAACAATTCCGACTCGATCAGGTCACGCGGGATCGCCGCCATGTTGAGCGGGATAAACGGAGCTTGATTGCGCGGACTGTGGGTATGCAGCGCATGCGCTACCAACTCCTTACCAGTGCCCGATTCGCCATTGATCAGCACCGTAATATTGGATTGCGATAACCGACCGATAGCACGAAACACCTCCTGCATCGCCGGTGCTGCACCGATAATTTCGGTTTCGCCCTCAACCTCCTCCTCGACCGCCGTGGCACGCTGCTCTTGCGAGTGCAGCACCGCTCGCTTGACCAGCGCCACCGCATCATCGACATCAAACGGCTTGGGCAGGTACTCAAACGCACCGCCTTGGTAGGACGACACCGCACTGTCGAGATCCGAGTGCGCAGTCATGATGATCACCGGCAGATCAGGGTACTCATTCTGAATCGTTTTCAGCAGCTCCAAACCGTCGATGCCGGGCATCCGAATATCGCTAACCAGTGCATCGGGCTGCTGCTGCTGCAGGGCTCGCAAA
Source organism: Motiliproteus sp. (assembly GCA_041555595.1). Taxonomy (GTDB): domain Bacteria; phylum Pseudomonadota; class Gammaproteobacteria; order Pseudomonadales; family Balneatricaceae; genus Motiliproteus. The sequence continues at coordinate 2,581 of JBFFKD010000197.1, read as the reverse complement.
GCCAGGTCGCCGGACTCAAACGAACGACTCTCAATACCATCTTGCTCCAGCGCTTTCTCAAGCACCCAACGAATTGAACGATCATCGTCGACGATCCATACATTGGCCGATGACTTCATACGCCGTGCTCCTGATATTTATTGATAGTTTTAACCGCCGATGTTGATCCCTGATCGAGCGGAAAATAGATCACAAACTCGGTATGACCGGGCTGACTCTGGCACTCGACCACACCTTGATGCTGGTGAATGATCGACTGCGCGATTGATAATCCCAGACCGGTGCCCTCGGCCCGTCCGCTGATCATCGGAAAGAACATGGTCTCTTGTAGCGCTTCCGGAATACCCGGACCGTTGTCACTAATGACCAGCTGACACACCAATCGGTGCCGTTCATTACCGAGCGTGAACTGCCGGATGGCCCGGGTCCGCATACAGATCCGCGCCTCACTCGTGGCCGATTCCTGCAATGCTTGGACGCTATTGCGCACAACATTCAAAACCGCCTGAATCAGCTGCTCTTCGTCACCCTCTAGGTCGGGAATACTGGGATCGTAATCACGAATAATCTCTAACGAGCCCGCTGTTTCGGCGTTAACCAGACTGTAGATTCGCTCCAGAATCTGATGAATATTGAGGGTTCGCATCTCCAGCATATTGCGCGGTCCCAGCATCCGGTCGACCAAGTTCTGCAGCCGATCCGCCTCACTGATCACAACTTGGGTATATTCATTGAGACTGTCGTCGGGTAACGCGCGTTCCAACAGTTGTGCAGCACCGCGAATGCCGCCCAGAGGATTTTTAATCTCGTGCGCCAACCCCCGGATCACCCCCCGTGTCGCCTCCTGTTGCGCCCGTGATTCCTCTTCGCGGCCGATCCGGATCAGTCGATCACGTGGTTGAATCTCGACCAACAGACAACCGTTTTGCTCACCCATCAACGGCGTAACACTGTAATCTGCTGCGATCTCCTTACCCGATGACAAACACAGATGCGCCTCACGACGGGTAAACGAGTGGCCGGTCTCAAGTACGTCGCTAAGCACGTCATAGAACTCCGAATGATCACGCACCATCGCGACAATGCTTTCGCCCTGGACCCGCTTAGCGCTGACATCAAACAACATCTCACCAGCCGGATTGAGATAACTCAGGCAACGGTCACGGTCGAGCATCAACACCGCACCCGACAGATTATCCAGTAACTGTTTATAGAGATTTTGCACTCTGTTTCCCCAAACTGACGCGAGAGGCAGCGTCGTTAAACCCACAACTTATCCAAGTACTGCAAAAAACAAACCAGATCTTAGCCCGAGTCATAACCCGCCTATAGCCTGAAATTTTTGATGCTTTGCCTAGCAACCATAGCGCGGCAAAAAGAAAAACGCACCGAATTAGTGCGACGCGTATTTATGCACCAAGCCAACGCACGCAACTGCCTCAAAAAAAACCGGCCTGAACGTTTGGCCAGAAGAGAGCAATATAGAAAGGAATAACCCTCCCTTAAGCAGCAAACTAGAATTTCCAGGCCGACCGTCAGAAATGCCGGTAATGCCGCCAATCCAGCAGTAATTGGCGCCCAAAAAAAAACCGCCCGAAGGCGGCTTTTTCAGTAGCGTTTGAAATTACACGCTGTAGTACAACTCGAACTCAACCGGATGCGTCGTCATGTTGACCCGCTCGATCTCCTGGTTCTTCAGGGCGATGTAGGCGTCGATAGTATCGTCGCTGAATACGCCACCGGCAGTCAGGAATTCACGGTCTTCATTGAGTGCAGCCAGTGCCTCTTCGAAGCTGGAAGCTACGGTTGGGATCAATAGAGCTTCTTCAGCAGGCAGGTCGTATAGATCCTTATCGGCCGCATCGCCAGGGTGGATCTTATTCTTGATACCGTCCAGCGCACCCATCATCAGTGCCGCGAAACACAGGTAAGGGTTAGCAGAGGGATCAGGGAAGCGGAACTCAACACGACGCGCCTTCGGGTTAGTCACGTATGGGATCCGGATAGAAGCGGAACGGTTACGGGCAGAGTACGCCAGCATAACAGGGGCTTCGAAGCCTGGAACCAGACGCTTGTAGGCGTTGGTAGAAGCGTTAGCGAAGGCGTTGATCGCCTTAGCGTGCTTGATAACACCGCCGATAGCGTACAGAGCCATGTCGCTCAAACCGCCGTATTGATCGCCGGAGAACATGTTCTGGCCATCTTTAGAGATGGACATATGAACGTGCATGCCGGAACCGTTATCACCAACCAGAGGCTTAGGCATAAAGGTCGCGGTCTTGCCGTAGGCGTGAGCTACGTTGTGGACACAGTACTTAAGAATCTGAACTTCGTCAGCCTTCTTAACCAGAGTGTTAGCGCCAACACCGATCTCACACTGACCGGCAGTACCCACTTCGTGGTGGTGTACTTCGATCTCAAGACCCATCGCAGACATCGCGTCACACATGGCAGCACGCAGGTCATGCAGCGAATCAACCGGAGGAACAGGGAAGTAACCGCCTTTAACAACAGGACGATGACCGGTGTTGCCGCCATCAAACTCTTTGTTTGAAGACCAAGCAGCCTCTTCCGAGTTGAT
>JBFFKD010000196.1:0-5555 GCA_041555595.1 Motiliproteus sp. | reverse complement strand
GGTCGGTGCTTTTCTGGCGTTGTGGGTGATTGGTTACGGCGTTGTGCAGACCCTGGCGCCGTTTGTGACCGGTAAGCGGCTGGGGATCTTCCCAGATGGCTACAGTGCCGTCAGCTGGGCGGCCTTGTTGGCACTGTTGCCGGCGCTGTTGGCTTGGCTGCTTGACCCGCAATTGAGCTCGCTTAACAGCTCGCCCGATGATCATGCCTGGCTGCTGGTCACCGGGCTGCTGCTGTTCGGTGCGGTGTTTGCGGTTAACTCGTCGCTGCACAGTTATCTGATCGTCAGCTACGCCCGCAAAGATGCGGTGTCGCTAGATGTCGGTTTTTATTACATGGCCAATGCGATGGGGCGGTTGTTGGGTACTTTACTGTCTGGCTGGCTGTTTCAGCGCTACGGTTTGAGCGCCTGTCTATGGGTATCTGCGTGCTGGGTGCTGTTGGCTGCTGCGCTGTCGCTGGGTTTACCACGGAGGCGCAGAGAGAGTCTTGCATAGCAAGTTCGGCTGGCACAGGCGCTGCTGCTAATCGTTAGTCCTCTGCTCGGATGTTTCGGGCTGTGGTGCGTTGATCGGTAGTGTCAAAATCATTCGAGTGCCTTGGCCTGGGCTACTGTCAACTTCGATCCGCCCTCCCAATATCTGGCTGGTGATGTTGTGGACAATGTTGAGTCCCAGTCCTGATCCGCCCTGGCCCAGTTTAGAGGTGAAGAAGGGGTCGAACACCTTAGCTTGATCTTCAGGCTTGATGCCGTTGCCATCATCGCTGACGGTGAGGCGGATCTGGTCGCTGTTAAGGGATTCGGCTTCAATCAGGATATGACCGTTTTTCCTGCCGTCAAATCCATGCAGGATAGCGTTGTTGATCAGGTTCGACAGGATCTGTCCCAGTGGGCCGGGGTAGCTATCGAGAATAATTTGAGCGGGAATCTGCTGTTCCAATATGAAAGGCGTCTTTTTCAGGCTTGGTGCTAAGGTCATCGCTATCTCGCTAACCACCTCCTGTAGCTGGAACTGTCGGCGTTGCGAACTGGTCTGGTCGACCGCCACCTGCTTGAAACTGGTCACTAGCTCAGAGGCCCGATGAAGGTTTTGTTCGACGATGAGGCAGCCTGAGTGTGCGTCTTGTAGGAATTGATCCAGCATCGATCGTTTAAGCGCTCCTGCGTTGATCTGCCGCTCCAGCTCCTGGGTATGTTCGACCAATGTTGTGGCTGCCATCAATGAGTTGCCGATCGGGGTGTTGAGTTCATGGGCAACACCGCCGACGAGTGCTCCTAACGAGGCCAGCTTCTCGGAGTGAACTAGATCGTCCTGCGCCCGTTCAAGATGTTGCAGCGCAGTTTGTAGTTCTCTATTGGCCATAGCCAGTTCGCTGGTGCGCTCCAATACCCGGGTTTCCAGCGATTGGTTCAATTCGCGGATCTCATTTTCGGCTTTAACCTGTTGGGTAATATCTTTGTATGCGGTCGCTACCATCCGTGTGTTACCGACATCGATAAACCTGGCTGAAATCAGGCAGTTGATAGCGGTGCCATCCTGGTGTCTCATCTCGACCAGATAGTCATCAATCAACCCTTGTTGCTCGAGCTGCCGCCACAGCTGACTGCGCTGGTTCGGGTCTGACCACAGCTCGAGATCATTATCGCTATAGCCGATGACCGCGTTGCGGTTGAGTCCGAATAATCGTAGCCAGGCATCGTTACAGTTAGTGAAACGAGGAATATCGGAAAAGTAACTGACCGCCATTGCCACCGGTGACGACTGAAACAGAGAGACAAATTTTTTCTCGCTATTACGCAGTTTGGATTCCATCCGCTTTCTGTCACTTACATCATCGATTGAGCTCATGATTGCGACCACGGCCCCCGATTCATCGACGATGGGCTGGTTGTACCATTGGCAGGTGATCAATCGGTTGCTGGCGGTGATATTGGTATTGTCGCTGCGGTAACCGCCGATGTTGGCCAGCAGGGTAGCTAGAATACCGTCGACTTGATCGTGCTGATCGGGCGGTATGATGAACGTGGCATGCTGCCCAAGAGCCTCTTCACGCGAGTAGCCAAATATCTCTTCGGCGGTTTCGTTCCATTCCTGAACCTTGAAATCCAGATCCCACTCAATCACAGCCACCGGACTTTGCTGGATAAGCGCCCGGTAGCGCTGCTCGCGATCGCGTAATGTCCTCTCGGCGAGCTTTTGCTCGGTGATGTCGATATCCATGCAGACGAAACGTTTGCCCTGACCCGGATCGGGGATCATAAAGGTGGTGCACAGGGTGATGCGCTGCTCACCATCGGGTCGAGTTGCGATGTTCTCATAGGGGCCGACCGATTCACCAGTTGTCGAGACCTGTTGGAATAGCTCTAACAGCTGTTGCTTCTGCTGCGTGCTGGAGGTAATCCCTTCTAGGGGCTGGCCGACCACCTCGTCGCTGCTTAGCTGGTACAGCCGTTCAGAGGCTTTATTCCAGTACAGCACTGTACCGCGCTCGTCGAACCACTGGATCGCAACATTAGGTGTTTGCTCCATAGTTGCGCGTAGGCTGGCTTCGCTATCGCTCAGGGCCTGCTCTCGGTGTTTGATAGAGACGGCCATCTGTTGCAGGTGGTCTGCTAGTGCGTTGAATTCATCGATATTGATATGGGGCCAGTCGAGGTTGTAATCACCTTCTGCGATTTTTCGGGCATTTTCTGAGTAAAGCTTGATCCGGCTTGCCAGGCCCTGGGCAAGATAGATCCCACTCAAGATCGCCGTAATCAGAGTGATTAGGCCGGCAATAAGGATCGCCTTAAGAGCCAGTTCGATATAGTGGTAGGCAGATGCTGTCTCCTGGGCAACCAGAACCAGCCAGTTCAAATGGGGATCGATCATGGAGGAGCCAATATAGCTCCTGTTCTGGAAGCGGAACTCTTGGCTTGAACTTCCCTGTTTCAGACCGTCGCTGACGATATCTAAATGACTGAGGTTGAATTGTTGCCCATCCAGGACCGAATTGGAGTGCGAAATCAGCTGTGCATTGGCATCAATTAACAGGGTGATACGTTGTGCTCGTGTAGCGCTTTGGTTAGAGGAGTTGGTCAGCTGTTTGAGTGATAGCTCGGCGATCAGCATCCGTTGCGGGTCGATAGGCATCGCTATAGCGACCGCCAGTTGACCGGTGATAACCGACAGGTAGGTGTCGGACCAGACTGTAGTCTGTTCTGTTTTGGCGCGCTGATAGTGACTGTATCCCGATACATCGATGCCTAGATAGGTTGCGCGTTGGCTCTGGCGCTGGACGGGGAGGCCAATGGCACGGGTGAGACCCTCATTGTCGATAAATGAGATCGATTCAAACAGCCCCTGGCCGTAAGTATGTGAATCTAGCAGTGTCTGAACCGTCAGGCTTGATTGTGCGTCTGATCTGCCGGTCGAATCGAACTGCGGCTGTTGCAACAAGCGGGAGATGGCGCTGAGTTCGCGAGACGCGCCCCCGAGGTAGGCGTGGATTTTCTCGACTACGGCTTCGGCGATCGTTTGATGTTGCTGTTTGAGATCGGCTTGAACTTGCGGCAGCACCCAGCCGTAAGAGATCAGTGCTAACGCCAGTAGCGGCATCGCAACAATCAATGCGATCTGTAATGACAGGATCTGATTCAGGCGCCATCGCTTCATTGGCTCAGGCCATTGATCATCGGTTCTGGACCAGTGCAGGTTAGAGACATCGATTATTTAACCACCCTAAACTGACCGTCAGTCACGAGGGTGGTGTAGGTTCGAACTCGGGTATCACCGTAAGCATCAAAAATGATCGGCTCCTGCACCCCTGTAAAGCGTTTTACACGCAACAGCGTTTGTTTTAACGTCTCATTGTCGTGTTGTTGGTTGAGGGTTTCAAATAACACCCGGGTCGCATTATATGTAGTCAACGCAGCAAAACCGGGCTGTTTGTTGAATCGGTCCAGGTACTGCTGGCTGAAGTTTTGGAAGCTTGCCAGGGTGCTGGATCGATCCATGAATTGATCAACCGCCAGACCTTCAACCGATTTACCACCCAGTTGGATCAACCGTTCTGTCCCCGCCCATTCGGACGCAGCCAGTGACACCTTTTTATCTAACTTGCGGATATTCTGTGCCAATAGCGCGGCGTCAACTGAGTTACAGATCAGAATAACCCCTGCGGGGTTGTCTTCTAATAATTGTTTAGCGATATCCGAAAACGGGGCGTTCTCGGACGATTCGAAATGGATTATCCGTTTGATCTGGCCTCCGCCTTGTTTGACGACGGCGATAAAATCGTCGCTCCAGTCTTTAGTGTAAGCGAGATTGCGGCTATCCAGTGCGATAGCGAAACTCTCGATCTGACGGTTGAGCTGAAACTGAGCGATATGGGCAGCTAGATAGTTAGTTGCGGGCAGGGTCCGAAAAAAATAATCGTCCTTACCTGATAATTGATTGGTTGTGATCGTTGCGCCGATCATCAGGGTTTCGGCTTGGGTCGCGATCGGCTCGGCGACCATGGCCATGGCGCTGGTCATAGGCCCGATGATAGCCTCAACCTGCAGATCGATAAACTCTTGGGTATGGCGTTGCGCTAATTCAGTATTTTGCTGGTCATCGCGAATGATCAGTTCAACGGTTCTGCCGTTGATTCCACCTGCCGCGTTGAGCTGTTCAGTTGCCAGAATGGCGCCATTGCGGCCATCGATGCCCAGGTCGGCAACTCGCCCCGAGGTTCCGGCAATAAAGCCGACTTGAATCGGTGTCTGGTCGCTACAGCCCTGCAACGCTGCCAGCCCGAGAATGCAGAGGATCACTCCAATAGGGCGCAGCATAGCTCGGTCTCGGGATCGCATCATTGTGGGTTGGCCTGAGTGGAATCGATAGTGGTGTGGCTAATCGAGGGTTACGGGAGCCGGCTGGTTTTGCAGCCACTTGAGCATCGCTTCGGCCTCCATCGGGCGGGCGAAATAGTAGCCCTGAGCTTCATGGCAGCCCAGCTGGCCAAGGCGCTCGGCCTGTTGCAGGTCTTCAACCCCTTCGGCAATGACCTGCAGGTGCAGGCTGTGGCCGAGCTCGATGACCATCTCGGCGATACTTTTGGCGTCCTCAGAGGTACAGATTTGATCGACGAAGCTGCGGTCGATCTTGAGCCGGTCGATATTAAGCCGTTGCAGGTATGACAGCGAGGAGAATCCGGTACCGAAATCGTCGATTGCGACCTGCACTCCACGTGCTTTAATTTGGTTCAGTAACTCTAGCATGTAGTCGGCCTCAAGCATCGCGATCGACTCGGTGATCTCAAGTTCGATCCGCTGGGGGTTGACACCAGTGTCGGCGAGGGCATTGTCCAGCACGCTAAGGAAATTGTCGGATCGGAACTGGATCATCGAGACGTTGACGGCCATCCGTAGGTCCGGGAAGCCGATACCGTGCAGTTGCGCCGCCTGAGCGAAGGCACTTCGCATGACCCACTCGCCGATCATAGTGATGATGCCTGAGCGCTCGGCCAGCGGAATAAACTCAATCGGTGGAATGAAACGGCCGTCGTCGTCACGCCAGCGAAGCAATGCCT
>JBFFKD010000195.1:0-5556 GCA_041555595.1 Motiliproteus sp. | reverse complement strand
TCCCAGCGCTGTTGGTCGGTGGTCAGCAAGAGAATGTTGGGTCTATTCACGGTCCGAGCCTTTTTGTGGAGGGGCAGCGCGGCGCGGTTTGCGGCGGCGCGATTTGCGGCGTTTGCGGCTAGCACCATCGCTACCGAGTTCGCTGACCATGACTGCGCGTTGATCGGCGCGGGCGGCTTGGTAGTCGGTCCACCATTGGCCTAGATCATCCAGCTCTTCGCCGCTGTTTTCTCGCATCAACACAAAATCATAGGCGGCACGAAAGCGCGGGTGTTCGACCAGTTGTTCGGCGCGGTTGCCATTACGGCGTGGTAGTCGGTACTGCAGCTCCCAGATATCGCGCATGGCACCGGAGAACCGACGTGGAATCGATGAGGCCTTGGATTGTTGTTGATGGATCTCCTGAGTCGCCTGGTGCAGCGCGGGGATCGGTGGAACGCCTTGCTGTTTTAACCGCTCAAGCGCGTCCAGCATCGGGTACCACAGCATCGCAGCGTACAGGAAGGCCGGGGTAACGCTCTTACCGCTGGCGATTCGGTTGTCGGTGCTGCGCAGTGCCTCGATGATCAGGCGCTCGGCGTAGTCGCTGTGTTGACCCTGTAGCTGCCGTTCGGTGGCAGGGAACAGGGCGCCGAACAGGTTGTACTGACGCAGCATCAGGAAGGTGGTTTCTCCTTGCCCCGACAGGAATAATTTCAACACCTCTTCGTGCAAACGGGCAGCGGGGATATCGCGTAGCAGTGGTGCCAATCGTTTGATCGGTTCCTCGGTGTCAGGCGCAATGATGAACTCTAGTTTGGCGGCGAACCGCACCGCTCGCAGCATCCGGACAGGGTCTTCACGATAACGCGCTTCGGGGTCGCCGATCATTCGTAGTGTACGGTGCTGTAAGTCCTGCCAGCCGTCGGCGTAATCGTGGACACTGAAATCTTCGATGGTGTAGTACAGTGCGTTGACAGTAAAGTCGCGACGTAGCGCGTCCTCTTCGACGGTGCCGTAAACATTGTCGCGCAGGATCATACCGCCGTCGGACTGTTTACCGTGTTGGTCGCTGTCGTTGTGTTTGGCTTCGTGGCTGGCGCGGAAGGTGGCGACCTCTATGATCTCACGACCGAAGCGGACATGAACCAACTTGAAGCGACGACCGATCAGGCGTGAGTTGCGGAACAGGTCGTGCACCTCTTCCGGGTGTGCTTCGGTGGCCACGTCGAAATCTTTCGGATGCGCGCCCAGTTGCAGATCGCGAACACAGCCGCCGACCAGGTAGCTTTCATAACCGGCATCTTTGAGCCGATAAAGCACCTTCAGAGCGTTATCGCTGATCTGCCGGCGGGTAACATGGTGTTGATCGCGGCTAATCATGCCTGGAGCTCCGGTTGATGAAGCGGGGGGCTGTGCAGGCGATTGGTAGGTTTTGTACTCGTTGTTGTTCGATTTAGGTCGATTGAGTAGGAACACAAACAGCAGAGCAATGAACGGCAGCAATGCGATTAGAATACCGGTAATGGGGGTTGAGTGCATAGAATGTCAGGCTGGTTGGCAGCAAGGTAAAAGAAAAAGGAGCGCAATGATACCATTGGCTAGGTCGTGAGCAAATATCGCTGACTCACTGACTGGTGAGCGGATTGATAAATATGCGGCTTTTGGATCGGCTGCAGAAGATGCAATCAAAGATTAACTAACGGGCAATAGTCGGGTTGGTATCTAACAGAGGGTTGTGCAGAGAGAAATAATAAAGGAGTGCCGGTCATTTGAACTGCTAGGTACTAAGATCGTGAGCGGATTATTATTTTTATTTCCGCGTTCAATCTCCAAGCCTACCCTTTCAAATGACCAGCGCGAATTCCAGTTATTATTGTTTTTATGGAATCCAGTCCCGTCGGTTATATAAGCCCTTATTATTTTTATTGAGCTCTAACTGCGAGATTTATTATTGTTGTTACTAAGAGTTATAGCAGGTAGCGTGCCAAGTTTTCTATCATGTTGTTAAATAAGGATTAATTATTTTTAATGTGATATGTCATTGGCGATAAGCACATAAGTGTTACCCATTCACCCTGTGTGGGTAACACTTTATTGGGTGGTAACGTAACACTTTTGGTTTGGGGTAACACTTTGGGCTTTAGGTAACAGTTTTTTGGGTAATCCATCGCCTATGGCTAACAACTGTATTCGCACACTGGGATGATCTCGGTCTCTTTGCTTGGTTGATGGGGCGGTTAATGTGGCTGTGGCTTAGCGCGGTTTCTTAGGAATTCCTAGCCGCTGGCGACGTTCCCATAGGGTTTTTCGGCTGATGCCAAGCCGCTTTGCTAGCTCGGTCTCGGTCATGCGGTTCTGGTTCTCGAGTACAAATCGCTGGAAGTAATCTTCTAGTGACAGCGCTGGCGAGTTTGTCTGTTCACCGGCGCTATAGGGCTGATTGCCAAGAGATTGGCCATTGCTAAATGAATCGGCGGGTGCATCTGTGGTTTGGGAAGCGAAGCGCCCGATGGTCGGCGGGTAGTCATGCTGCGCTGGGTGGGTGGGCTGAATATCCAGCCCAAGTAGGTCGGTGCTGATTAGATCGCTTTCGCTCAGGATAACGGCTCGCTCGATGGCGTTCTCCAGTTCGCGAACGTTGCCGGGCCAGCGGTAGCTGAGAATCGCCTGACGTGCTTCCGGTGTTAGGCGCATCTGTGCGCAAGCCATCCGGGTGCAGGTCTTGAGCAGGAATTTTTCTGCCAGCTCGGTAATATCTTCACCCCGATCGCGCAGCGGAGGCATTGCGATCTCCATGATGTAGAGCCGGTAAAACAGATCTTCTCGGAACTGGCCAGCGCGGGTTAGCGCTTTGAGATTACGGTGGGTAGCAGCGATCAGGCGGATGTCGACCTGCATCGGTTGTACCGAGCCGACCCGGCGGATCTCCCCCTCTTGCAGTACTCGTAGCAGCCTCGCCTGGGCTTCGAGCGGTAGTTCGCCGATCTCATCGAGAAACAGAGTGCCGCCGTTGGCCGCTTCGATCAGGCCGCGGTGGGTACTGGTGGCTCCGGTAAAGGCGCCTTTCTCGTGACCGAACAGTTCAGATTCGATCAGGGTTTCGGGGATGGCGGCACAGTTGACCGAAATCATCGGTGCTAGGGCGCGCTGGCTCTGTTGATGGATCGAGTGCGCGGCCAGCTCTTTACCCGTGCCCGACTCGCCCTGGATCAGTACGGTAGCATCTGTGCGGGCGACTTTACGGATACGCGAGGCCAGATCCAGCATTGGCTGGCTGTGGCCGATCATGCGGTTGGGGGGGAGTTCAGTGGAGGGTTTGGTTGGGGTGTCGGACCTGCTCGCCGGTTGACTGCGGGGTTGGTCGGCAGCGCCCTGTGCGGCGTTTGCTGCTTTGGTCTGAGCATGTTGGTTCAGGATAGCGGCGATGCTCTGCAACATCTCGTCGTGATCGAATGGTTTTGCAATGTAATCGACTGCGCCGAGTTTCATGGCGTCGATGGCCGAGCGCATGCTGGCGTAACTGGTCATGATCAGTACCGGTGCGATCCCGTGAGCCAGTTCGATCAGGTCGGTTCCGGGACGACCCGGCAGCCGCAGGTCGCTGATGATCAGATCAAATTGCGGTAGCTGGAATTGATCAAGTGCCTGATCGACCGACTCGGCGCTGCTGACTTGATAGTCGTTGCGTAGCAACAGCTTTTGCAGGGCGTTGCGGATGATCTCCTCGTCTTCGACTATCAGGATGTGGCTCATGCAGTGCTATTCCTATCGCTAAAATTGGCGGGTGTCGCTTTGGGCAGGGTCAGTATCACCCGGGTGCCTCTATTCTCGACAACATCGGCTGGGCTTTCAATTTGGACATGGCCGTAATGCTCTTCGATGATACTGTAGATCAGCATTAGCCCAAGGCCAGTGCCCTTGCCTGGCTCTTTGGTGGTGAAGAACGGCTCGAACAGCCGTTTTTGTAGCTCTGCTGGGATGCCGCAACCCTGATCTTCGATGTGGATGAACAGGCTGGTGTCGGTTTCATAGCTTTGAATCCGCACCGATTGCCCCAGTTCGGAGGCGTCGGCGGCGTTGTTGAGCAAGTTAACGAACACCTGCAGTAGCCGCTGTGGATCGCCGTGAATCAGCAATTGACTATCGCATAGGTTGAGGTAGTTGAGCTGCTTGCGGTGGGGATCGAGTTTGACCAGTTCAATCGCCTGCTTGACGCATTGGTGCAGCGGTAGCGTCTGTTGTGATCCGGGTCGGTACTGGGTGCCGGTATGGGCAAAGCTCATCAGCGATTTGATGATGTTATCGACCCGGTCGGTTTGGTGCAGGATCTGATCGCCAGTGTGCAGAATCTCTTTGGGATCGGTCTCGTATTTAAGGTTTTGTGCCAGGCAGGCGATGCCTGTGATCGGATTGCCGACCTCATGGGCGACACCAGCGGCTAAGCGTCCGATCGAAGCCAGTCGCTCGCTGTGGGCGAGTTCGTCGGCCAGTAGCTGAGTCTGGGTCTGATCTTCCAGCAGCAGGACCTGGTTGGCGTGCGGATGACCGGCTGTCGGGCTGTTGTCAGTTGGGCTGGCCTGGTTCTGCTCGGTCAGGGTGGCCTTGTGAAGGCTGAAAAAACGTGGCTGGCCGTCGATGGTCAGGCGTTGGTTGGGGCGATGGTCGTCGTGTTGCTGGGCGAAGCGGCTGAGCTGCTCGCGCCAGGGTGAAGGCAGGACGTCGAGTCGGTGGCCAATGATCTGATGATCAGCGACGCCGGTGAAGTGCTCCAGCTCGCTGTTCCATAGCAGCACCTCACCCGCCTCGCCGAGCGAGCAGACGCCGACCGGTAGTTGCTGCAAGGTCTTGCGGTGCAGGCGTCGTAACTCGTCGAGCTCGGCAGCAACCCCGGAGAGCTTGCTGCGTGATTGTTCCAAGTGGCTTTCGAGTAGGTGAATATCACGGCGACGGTAGCCCTCGACGGGAGTGTTTTCTGCGCCGAGCAGTGACATCGCTTCGACCGGTCCCAGTAACGCCGATAGGTTGATCTCAAGTTGATCCTGCAGTTTTTCGAGCTGCTGCGGACGGCTTTCATCGGTGTCGAGTTGCAGCTGTTGCAGTGCTTGTGCGACCTCGCGCTGAGCCACCTCCTGTCCCAGTCGTTGCGCGAGCTGTTTGATTAGCGTCGGAGTGTCGGGGATCGCTGTGCGGCTGCTTTGTGGTCGGTGTAGTGCGCTGAGGATGCAAGAGTTGGCAGCCAGTCGCTCATCGTTGCCGGCTCGGCTCAGCGATGACACCACCATAAACAGGATCACGTTGGTCGATAGCGCCAGGATCGCCAGCTCATGCCAGTCGCTGTTGTTAAGCTCCAGTAGGGTGGTAATTGCGCTGGTATACGGCAGCATCGGTCCCAGCATTGAGCCAAGCCAAATAAACATGCCCGCCAGCAGGCCGATGATAAAGCCACGTTTGGTAGCGCCTGGCCAAAACAGGGTCACCAGTAATCCTGGCAGGAACTGAACAAAGGCGATAAAGGAGATTAGCCCCATCTGATGCACCGCGGCCTGTTGGTTGGTCGCCAGATAGAACAGGTAG
>JBFFKD010000194.1:0-5578 GCA_041555595.1 Motiliproteus sp. | reverse complement strand
CGGGCGACCATATACAGGTGTTTTATATCGCCACCCGCTGGGGCAAAGCCTGGCGTCCGCGTAAAAAACCGGAGCAACAGATCTCACTGTTTTAGTTCGGTCAGTTACGGCCGTTCGATAATTAAACCACTATGGCATCGATTTGACTGGTCGCCTCAGCAATACCCTGCTGACCCGATGCAACGCCTTCTGCATTAATAAACACCACGTCGGTGATACCGACAAAAGCCAACACCGTTTTCAAGTAGGTGTCTTGATGATTTAACGCGGCTACAGGGCTGTCTGTACCATAGTTTCCACCACGTGCGCTGATCACGTAGGCCCTCTTACCTTTGGCCAGACCTTCAGGGCCGTTGGCCGTGTATTGGAAAGTGCGCCCAACCCGGGCCACGTGATCGATCCAACTCTTCAACCCCGAAGGGATACTGAAGTTATGCATCGGCGAGCCGATCACCAACGTATCTGCTGCCATCAACTCGTCGACCAAATGATCTGACAGTTCAACCGCTTGTTGTAACTGCTCAGAGCGCTGCTCGGCCGGCGTATAAAACGCACCGATGGTGAGCTCATCGATATGCGGCGGCGGGTTACGCCCTAGGTCACGGTTAACCAGCTCCACCACCTCATGGCTGGCACTGTAACGCTCGACAAAATAGCTCACTAGCTTGCGTGTACTGGAGTTGTCGATGGCAGGGCTAGAGTTGATAACGAGTAGCTTGGACATATTTTCACCTCGGGGTTGTTCATTAGCTGTTGAGCGCTATCATCTGATTTGTTAAAACGAATAAAAACCGCAAAATATCGACCTTACCATTCGTTTTTATCGAACAACAACCACGTAGAACACCCCTATGTCACTATCCAAACATCGCAGCACCCTCGAACAGTGGCGCATACTGCAAGCGGTCATCGATCACGGCGGTTACCACCAAGCCGGTAATGCACTGCATCGCAGCCCATCCTCACTCAACCATGCGGTGGCCAAGTTGCAGCAGCAACTGGGCGTCGAATTACTACGGGTGGAGGGGCGTAAAGCTCAGCTCACTGCAGCGGGAGAGGTGATGCTGCGGCGCTCGCGTCAACTGACCGACGCTGCCTATCAGCTTGAAACGCTGTCGGAAAACCTACAGCGAGGGTGGGAACCGGAGATCCGGATCGCCTACGATGCGATCTTTCCACTGCCGCAACTGCTGCAGGCGCTCACATTTTTTTATCCTCACAGCCGTGGCAGCCGGATTCGAATCGAGGAAACCGTGTTGACCGGCACGCTGGAATGTATCGACCAAGCGCGGGCCGATCTGGTGATCTGCTCGACCGTGCCCAAAGGACACCTAGGAGACTATCTACTGCAAGTGCAGATGGTACCGGTGTGCCACCCTGATCATGAACTCAATCAAACGGGTCGGGTAGTCAGCGCTCAGGAGCTATCACAACAACTACAGATCGTGATCCGCGACAGCGGCCTGCAGCCACTAGAACAGCAAGGTTGGCTTAAATCAGAACAGCGCTGGACCGTTGATTACTTTGATATGGCGATTGAGTTTCTACTAACCGGACTAGGGTTTTGCTGGTTACCGCTGCACAAAGTGGCTGCGTTACTCGACGCCGGCAAGCTAGCACAGCTGCAACTCGGCGAAAGCCGCGACCGTCGAATCACCACCCATCTGGTGGTACCCAAACCCGATCAGCTCGGCCCCGGCGCACAACTGCTGCGGCAACGGCTATTGCAGCAGCTTGATGCTGCAACCGAGTCACCGTAACTTACCCCATCAGAGTTAACAGGCAGTTTTGTTAGCTCTCTCAGCCGCGTATAATCGCGGCTGTTTGAACGTAACCACCTCGATATCGTGTGCCTTAGCCAGAGAGCCCTGGCCTAGCCACCGTTAATCTTCAACATTCGGTCACCCTAGCACAATGTCGAAACCTACCGACCAGCTCTACGCCAGCCCACTCGATGCCATTGTCGACTTCTCGTTCGATGAACAGGTGGTCGGTGTGTTTGCCGATATGATCAACCGTTCGGTCCCCGGCTACGGTACCGTAATCAAATCGCTGGGGATTCTGGCCGCCCGCTACGCCCAGCCCGACAGCCTCTGCTACGACCTAGGCTGTTCACTCGGCGCCGCCACGCTGGCGATGCACCAGCAGGTACGGCAACCCAACTGCCGTTTCATCGCCGTCGATAACTCCCCGGCGATGATCCAGCGCTGCCGCGAACATCTGCAGGTGGCGGCGACATTAGAGGACGACGAGCCTAGAATTGATCTGGTCTGCGCTGACATTCACGATATTGAGATCGTTAACGCCAGCGTGGTGGTGATGAATTTCACCCTGCAGTTTATCGCCCCCGATCAGCGTCAGGCATTACTACACAAGGTCTATCAGGGGCTTAAGCCCGGCGGCGTATTACTGCTGTCAGAGAAGATCGCCTTCGACGATCAGACCAGCCAGCAGCGTCTGACTGATTGGCACCACGACTTTAAACGGGCTAACGGTTACAGCGACCTGGAGATCAGCCAAAAGCGCAGCGCGCTCGAGCAGGTAATGCGCCCCGAGTCGATGGCGCTTCACCGCCAGCGCCTCAGCGACGTCGGCTTCGACGACGTCCAACCCTGGTTCCAGTGTTTCAACTTTGCCTCGATGGTTGCCTTCAAGTAACCACTCTTTCACCCCTAGCCAGCCAGTTTCCTATGATTCAGAACCACCCAGCCCTCAACTTCGATCATTTCTACCAGCAGTTGCAGCAGAGCCAACTAAGCGATTGGTTGTCACCGCTACAGCAAGCGGTCGAGACAAAGCTTTCACGACTCAATCACGGTGACCTGCCGCAGTGGCTGGCCGCGTTCGACGCGCTACCCGATCTGAATTGCGACCAACTCGAACTTGACCGTAACGCACTGCTGATCGGAACCCAAGCCGGTGCCAATGAGATCCAACAGCAACAGATTGAAGCCGCGATGCGGCAGCTGATGCCATGGCGAAAAGGGCCCTATAGCCTGTTTGGCGTTGATATCGACACCGAGTGGCGCTCGGACTTTAAGTGGAATCGGCTCAAAGATGCGATCGCACCACTACACAACCGTAACGTGCTCGATATCGGCTGTGGCAACGGCTATCACTGCTGGCGGATGCAGGCAGCAGGAGCTAAACGCGTGGTCGGTATCGACCCGTCGTGGAAGTTTTTGCTGCAGTTTAGGGCACTCAAGAAATATATCGGCGAGCTTCCGGTAGAGTTATTGCCGCTGGGGATCGAAGAGATGCCCGACAAAATGCGCTGCTTTGATACGGTATTTTCGATGGGCGTGTTCTACCACCGCCGCAGTCCGATCGACCACCTACTCGAGTTGCAAAGTTTTCTGCGCCCCGGCGGCGAGTTGGTGCTGGAAACACTGGTGGTCGATGGTGATCGTAATACCGTATTGCTGCCCGACGACCGCTATGCTCAGATGCGTAATGTCTGGTTCCTGCCCAGCGCCGATGCTCTGTGTAGCTGGCTTGAGCGCTGCGGCTACCAGCATGTTCGCTGCGTCGATGTCGATGCCACCAGCACTGAGGAGCAACGTTCAACCAGCTGGATGAACTTCCACTCGCTGTCCGAATTCCTCGACCCCAATGACCCCGGTAAAACAGTCGAAGGCCTCCCTGCACCCAAACGCGGCCTGTTTATCGCCCAGACCCCGTTCTAACCCTATTCTCTATCGGACCGGCCGGGATCGTTAGCTAACCGCTCCAGCTCGGCCGCTTGTTGCGCCGACAGCGATCGCCACGGCATCGGTACCAACCCGGGGACCAACCGACAGTAGCGACAATAGGCTTCGCCAAACTGCTGTTTGAGTTTGCGTTCCTCCCATCGAGAACCGATAACAAAGTAGAGGGTGAAGATGCTGTAGGTCAGCAGATGGGCGAGATCCATCTGCCGCGTCCAGAGGATCACAAGAGCGAAAAAATACCACGGATGGCGAACCCAACGATGCCACCAACCGACACGAAACTTGGCCTGCTGTTCCAGATCACACGCAGCCGCAGCGTTTCTAAACTGCGCGCTACCGCTGAACTGGCTTAGATCGTAATCGCGTAGCGAATGGATAAAGGCCAGCACCGCTGCCAACGCCAATCCATTCATCAACCAACCGGATATGCCCGGCCACTGCCATAGATCCGGCCCAGCATTGCGCCATAGCAACAGCCCGACCGGCAACAGCAACAGCGTTGCCGACAGGTTGAACAGTAACCGGTAATAACGCATCAGGTCGGGCCAACGCTGGGCGCACCAGCCCTTGCATGAGAGCGAAGCCAACCACGAATGCAGACCGCAATACGCTAGCAGGTACACCCCTAAAACAAATAACTCGGTGACCATAGCGCGATGTCCTATACACAGATGATGAGCCGATCAGAACAACCGACCAGCAGAGCCGATCAACTAAGCTGATGTACCACTTCGGTAACCAGCTTCACGTTGTCGTGCAGCGGACAACGCGAGCAGACCTGATCGAGAAACTCTGCCTTCTGAACGTCATTTAGATCAGCATCGATCGTCGCCTCGATCCGAATCTCACTGAATCCGACCCGGTCATCAGTGGCTTTACCGAGTAAACCAGCGGGATTAATGTCACCATCGACGCTAACTTCCATCGCACGCAGTTCGATCTTCTGCTGCTTAGCGGCGATGCGGGCGATGGTGGCTACACAGCCTCCCAAAGAGAACAGGAAGTATTCCAGCGGAGTCGGCCCCTCGTTGGTTCCTCCTGCATTATCCGGCTGATCGATAGTAATTTTATGCCCGCGAATATCGGCTTGTACGACAAAATTGCTCGCCATCGAGCTGTTGACCGAGATGGTTTTTGACATGATCACTCTACCACTAGATTAGAAAAAACTAATTCAACACTATAAACAGTTTCAGTTCAACCGTTTAGAAATGGGTAATCGGTCTTGGATGGCCATTACTATCTATCGCCACAAAGGTAAAACGCCCCTCCGTGACCTTCTCCTCTTCATTGCTGTAATAGCGTGTGACCCAACTTTCAACATGTATCGTAATAGAGGTGTTACCCCGTTTTTCAACCCGACAGTAACAGCTCAACTCATCGCCAATATTGACCGGTTTATGAAAGGTCATCGCATCCACCGCTACCGTCACGATTCGCCCTTTAGCCTCTTTAGCGGCAAAACTGCCGCTGGCCAAGTCCATCTGTGACATCAACCAGCCACCAAAAATATCACCATTAGCATTAGCATCAGCCGGCATCGCTATCGCTCTTGATGATGGCATTCTCTTTTGTTCGGATGGGGTCATTGTTAATCTCCTGATCATTGCTAATTAGCCAGAGCTACGACTCAGGCTATACTGGCTCAATGACAGTGTAAATTCAGACGGGTAGATTGATAAAGGATCCATCATGCAACAACGACTTCATGCCACTCTTAGAACAACCGCGTTAGCGCTAATCCTCGGACTCACGTTCAATCCAATTTACGCCGACTCATTCAGCTTCATTGCCGCTGCTCACGCCAAGAATGGTGGCGAAAATGGAGGAGGTAGTAGTGGCGGTGGTCATGGTGGTGGCGGCGGCCG
>JBFFKD010000193.1:0-5583 GCA_041555595.1 Motiliproteus sp. | reverse complement strand
CTACCCCATCACCAAGATCAGCCGCGTATTAAACCAGGCTGTCGCGCTCAGTGGTGACGAAAACCTGGGGTTACTGGTGGCAAAATATACCCGCCCCACGTCCTGGCACGCTCTGGGCATATCGATCTGGGCCAGCGACAGCATGGCCAGTGGTTATCAACGGTTGGTGCGCTACCGACGGATGTTCAATACGGCGCTGGAGATTGAACTAACCGAGCAGGATGACACCTCCATCTTGGCGATGCGTTTCCCTGAGGCTTACCGGCCACTGTTATGCGATACCGATATCGATGCCATCATGGCAACGACGGTATTGACCAGTCGCTACCTGGCCGATGGCGCTGTCAGACCGCGGCTGATTCGGCTCTGTCGCCCGCGCCCGGCCAATCCGGCAGGATTCGAGCGCCTGTTCCGCTGCCCGGTACTCTTCAGCTGCCAAGATAACCAAATTGTCATGAACTCCGAGGATTTACACGCCCCGATGCTGACCGCCAACGCCGAACTGGCGATGCTAAACGACGGCCTGATACAGCAATATCTGGCTCGAATGGAGCAGCATGACATCATCAACCGGGTCTATCACAAACTGATGGAAACGCTGGGGCAGGACCTACCCGATCAGGCACAGCTGGCTCACAGCCTGCATCTAAGTCAGCGCAGCCTACAGCGTAAACTGCAACAATCCGGAACCAGTTATCAGGCCATTCTTGATCAACTGCGCAAAGAACTGAGCATCCAATACCTGCAGCAATCGCATCTGAGCATCAACGAGATCAGCTACCGGCTCGGCTTCGCTAAGGTGGGTAGTTTTAGTCGAGCCTTCCAAAGCTGGCATGGCTGCTCGCCATCCGCTTACCGTCAGCAGCAAGCTGAATCCGATCACAGCACGCGCTAACCGAGTAGGCAGCCTCCAAACTTAACGGTGCCTCGGCCCCGTCGAACATAAACCCTTGTCGCCCCCCCCTATTTAAAGAGAAACCGCAAACATGACAGATAGCTCGCAGCAACGACTAGCCTGACGGCTTGGGTCGCAGGTAGGTCGTCGGTGTCTTACCTGTCCAGTGTTTGAAGGCCCGGGTAAACGAGCGTGATTCACTAAAACCGAGAGTACGAGCAACCTCTGCCACCGACAACTTCTGCGACACCAATTTCTCAATCGCCAGATCGCGGCGAATCTCATCCTTAATCTGGGGATAGGAACTGCCTTCACGCTTGAGTCGACGCCTTAGGGTCTGAGCGCTGACATGAAACTGCACCGCCAGTTGCTCAAACGCGGGGCACTGCAACACATCGTTTTCTTGCTTGAGTAACATTGATCGGATGCTGGCCCGATAGCTCTGCTCATCGCCTGGAATAGTGATCAGGTCCGCCGGGGAATGCTTCAGAAAGTGCGACAGATCACGCTGAGTGCGCACCGGCGCCAGCCCCAAGTAGTCACGACTGAAGCTGAGTTTGAGACAGGAGCGGTTAAACAGGTGGCGACAGGGAAACAGGTCTTTCAACTCGCGAGCGTTGACCGGCTTATCGTAACTAAAACTAACCTGGTCCAGCGGGATCTTCTTACCGACCACCCAACTGGCGAACCGGTGCCAGATCACCAGCCAGAACTCTTGGTAGAAATGCTGCGGGTCAAACTCCGGCCGCGCAAACTCCACCTCAAGATCGACCCGATCGCCACGACGTATCAACCGCATCAGGATGTCGTCGGTAAACAGGTTGTAGAATGTAATCCCCTGCTCCAACACTGCCTCCAACGAGTCATAGTGCAGCGCATGATGCGCCATAAAAGCAAAGGCTCCCGACCTGCAGGGCGACTCGGTACAGCCCATAAACTCATCACCGAGCTGCGACCAAACCCGCTGTACCAGCCGAGTCATCTGATCGGCATGAACCCGGGATCGGGGTTGTTGCAATAGCTTCGGACTGATACCGACCTCAGCAAGCAACTCGGCGACCGAGCGCCCTTGCCGTTCGGCACAGTGCAACACAGCATTGACATAATGGATATCGACGGTAGCCATGGTATCTGCGGCCTGTCCTAAAGAGCGTTGATTACGACGGTTTTTGGGCAGGCACGACAGCGAACCTCAATACTGACAGGCAGAGGTTTCACAATTGAACGTACAAGCCACAACCAGATTGTAACTTTTTGTGATGCAAAAGGTAAATTAGTGTCATTTTATGACCCGCCTGTTTTGGTCATAGTAGAGCCACGATTGAAATACCTATCGATCGTACTGTCGATCGCATCATCCATGACCCCGCCAGAGACGCCACGGAACTCTATATGACCGAGAAGCTATTAGTTGAAATCATCGAGCACACCGCCGTCATCACGATGAACAATCCTCCGGCCAACACCTGGGATCGAGAAAGCCTAACCGCGCTGCCCAAGTTGATCGAAGAGCTCAATGCCAACCGCGACATCTACAGTCTGGTCATCACCGGCAGCGGCGATAAGTTCTTCTGCGCCGGCGCCGACCTGAATATGTTCGCCGAATGCGACAAAGGCAGCGCCTTCGCGATCTCAGCACTGTTTGGCCAAGCCTTCGAAGCACTGAGTAATTTTCGTGGCGTTTCGATCGCGGCAATCAACGGCTATGCTATGGGCGGTGGCCTTGAGGTGGCTCTGGCCTGCGACATCCGCATCGCCGAACAGCAGATATCAATCGCCCTGCCCGAGGCAAAAGTCGGCCTACTGCCCTGTGCTGGCGGCACCCAGCGACTGCTAAGTCTGACCGGCGAGGGCTGGGCCAAGCGTTTGATCCTATGCGGTGAGCGACTAAAGGCCGACAAGGCCCTGGAGATCGGCATCATCGAAGAGCTGGTCGGTCGCGGTGAAGCCAAGGCCAAAGCGATCGAACTGGCACAGCAGGCTGCCGAGCAGAGCCCGTCCAGCGTCAAAGCCTGCAAGACCTTGATTCAACAATCCCGCGTGGTTCTCGATAAGGGCATCATGCTGGAACGCGAACTGTTCGCCGACCTGTTCGACACCCAAGACCAGACCGAAGGGGTCAGTGCTTTTTTGGAAAAACGAACGCCCGAGTGGAAGAACGCATAACCCTATCTAACCAGTAAAAGCCTGTCCGAGCCGAGTTCTCGGGCCTTTTTTTTCAGACCGACAGAAGAGAAAATTAATATGTCACAAATTCAAGATGCCATCGTAATCGTCGCCGCCACTCGCACCCCCATGGCAGGACTGATGGGTGATTTCAGTGAAACCCGCTCTCCAGTGCTGGGCTCTACCGCCATCAAAGCCGCCGTCGAGCGCGCAGGGATTAATGCCGACGATGTCGACCAGGTGATCATGGGCTGCGTGTTGCCTGCGGCCTTAGGTCAGGCACCGGCGCGTCAGGCGACACTGGGCGCCGACCTGCCACTTTCAGCAGGCTGCGTCACCATCAACAAGATGTGTGGCTCGGGCATGAAGGCGGTGATGGACGCCCACGATCAGATCATCGCCGGCAGCAGCGATGTGATGGTAGCCGGTGGGATGGAGAACATGAGCCAGGCGCCATATCTACTACCCAAGGGCCGCGGCGGGATGCGGATGGGGCACGGTCAGGTGCTCGATTCTATGTTCTTCGATGGCCTTGAAGACGCTTACGAAGGCGGCCTGATGGGGTCTTTCGCGCAAGCCACCGCCGATAGTTTCGACGTCAGCCGGGAAGCGATGGATAACTTTGCCATCGAATCCCTGGCTCGCGCCAACAAAGCGATCGCCGAAGGCTGGTTCGACAACGAGATCGCCCCGGTCACACTTAAGAGCCGTAAAGGTGAAACCCTGGTGGCGATCGATGAGCAGCCAGGCAAAGCCAATCCAAGCAAGATCCCGACCCTGCGCCCGGCGTTCAAAAAGGATGGCACAGTGACGGCAGCCAACTCCAGCTCGATCTCCGACGGTGCTGCCGCGCTGATACTGATGCGCGAGAGCGATGCCAAGGCCCGAGGCCTGACCCCGCTAGCACGCATCATCGGTCATACCACCCACGCCCAGAAGCCATCCGAGTTCGCCATCGCCCCGATCGGATCGATCCAGAAGCTGCTGGAGAAAGTCAGCTGGAGCAAGGACGATGTCGACCTGTTCGAGATCAACGAAGCCTTCGCTGTGGTTACCATGCTGGCGACTCAGGAGCTGGGGCTCGATCCAGCCAAGGTCAATGTCAACGGTGGTGCCTGCGCCCTAGGCCATCCGATCGGTTGTTCCGGCGCTCGAATCCTGGTCACCCTGATCCACGCTCTTAAGCGTCTGGGCAAGAGCCGCGGGGTCGCTTCTCTATGTATCGGTGGCGGTGAGGCCACGGCCATCGCGATCGAAGCGATCTAAAGCCGACCACTGACATCCATATTCCGGGGCCGTTATCAACGGCTTCTGTTGAACAGAGAGAAACACAATGGATCTGACACTTACCGAAGACCAGGCCATGATTCAGGATATGGCGCGCAAGTTCGCCCAAACAGAACTGGCCCCCGTCGCCGAGAAACTGGATCAGCACGGCGACCGCGAACTGTTTTTGACCACCCTAAAAAAGCTTGCCGACCTTGGCTTTATGGGCCTGAACATCGACGCTGAATACGGCGGCACCGAAGCGGGCACCCTGGTCTTCAGCCTGGCCATTACCGAGATCGCAAAAGCTTGCGCTTCGACCGCCGTAACCATGTCGGTGACCAACATGGTGGCCGAGGTGATTCAGGTGATCGCCTCCGAGCAGCAGAAGCAGCGCTACCTGCCCAAACTGTGCAGCGGAGAGTACCCGGCAGGCGGCTTCTGCCTAACTGAGACCAGCGCCGGATCAGACCCATCCAATATGAAGACCAGCGCCGTTCTCGATGGCGAAGAGTGGGTACTCAACGGTGCCAAACAGTTCATCACCAGCGCCGAATACGCCGGGGTGTTCGTGGTCTGGGCGGTCACCGACAAGAGCCAACCCAGAGGCAAGGGGATCTCCTGCTTTCTGGTCGAGAACGGTCTGCCAGGACTGTCCGTATCCAAGGCCGAGAAGAAGATGGGCCAGCACGCCTCGGCCACCAACGAAGTGGTGTTCGACAACTGCCGTATCCCCAAAGATGCGCTGATGGGCGAACTGAACCAGGGTTTCAAGATCGCTGTGGGCGAACTGGCCGGCGGCCGGATCGGCATCGGCTCGCTGGCACTGGGAATCGGACAGGCGGCGATGGATGTGGCGCGTGACTATATCACCGAGCGACAGCAGTTCGGCCAACCGATCGCCAATTTCCAAGGCGTACAGTGGATGATGGCTGACGCCTACACTGAGCTCGAAGCCGCGCGTCTGTTGCTGATGAACGCCGCCGACAAGAAAGCCAAGGGGCAGCCGTTCTCCAAGGAGGCCTCGATGGCCAAGCTGTACGCCTCTGAGAAAGCCAATCAGGTCTGCTACACCGCCCTGCAACTGATGGGAGGCGCCGGTTACATCAAGGAGTATCCGCTCGAACGCTACGCGCGCGATGTCCGGATCACCTCGATCTACGAAGGCACCAGCGAGATTCAGCGGGTCATCATCGCCCGCGAACTACTTCGCGAAGTCGGCTAAGCCGATCGTTCACTATTTAGCCCGGTGGTTG
>JBFFKD010000192.1:0-5596 GCA_041555595.1 Motiliproteus sp. | reverse complement strand
GTCTGATTTTTTGATTCCGGATAGCCGCTGTTGTTACAGTCTATAGACCATTATCTACAGCAGACGGAGATCACTGTACTGATTCTGCAAGTCAAGCGTAGCATCCTATCAAGTACTGTTGTTAACCAAGTGGCGGCGTCAACGCACGCGATCATAGGATCCCGCCACGCGTCCCGTTCAACCACTTAGATCCAAGCACAAAAAAGGGTGCCGAAGCACCCTCTTAACAAACCCTGTAACTATAGCGCTATCAGGCAGCTAACACCTCGTCAGCGCTAGCAAAGCTCAGGCCAAGATCATTGGCGACCGCCTCGAAGGTGACCTGTCCCAGATGCACGTTAAGGCCGTTGCGAAGATGTTCGTCATCCTTGAGCGCCTGCTTGTAACCCTTGTTGGCCAGCGCGATCGCATACGGCAGCGTTGCGTTGGTCAGGGCAAAGGTCGAGGTCCGGGCCACACCGCCTGGCATGTTGGCAACACAATAGTGAACGATACCATCGACTTCATAGGTTGGGTCTTGATGGGTGGTCGCCTTGGACGTTTCAAAACAACCGCCCTGATCGATCGCCACATCGACCATCACCGCACCAGGTTTCATCAACTTGAGCATATCGCGGCTGATCAACTTGGGCGCCGCTGCACCAGGAATCAGCACCGCACCTACAACTAAATCGGCTTCCTTAATGCAGGATTCAAGTGCATCGGCGGTTGAGTATAAGGTTTTCATACCCGGCCCGTACTGATTATCCAGCTCTTTCAACCGTCCTAAAGAACGGTCCAAAATAGTGACATCCGCACCCAAGCCCATCGCCATCCGCGCTGCGTTAGTGCCAACTACGCCGCCACCAACCACAACGACCTTAGCGGGAGCAACACCTGGCACACCGCCCAGCAGAGTACCGTTGCCACCCTGCGCTTTCTCCAGAGCATGGGCTCCGGCCTGTACCGACATCCGGCCGGCCACTTCGCTCATCGGCGCCAGCAGCGGTAAACCACCACGCTCATCGGTCACCGTCTCGTAAGCGATCGCAATACACTTGGACTCCATCAACAATTTAGTCTGCTGCGGATCGGGAGCCAGGTGCAGGTAGGTAAACAGCAGTTGGCCTTCGCGCAACATCTTACACTCATTGGGCTGTGGCTCTTTGACCTTAACGATCATCTCCGCGGTCGCAAAGATCTGTTCAGCGGTATCGACGATCGACGCACCAACCGCTTCATACATTTCGTTGGTCAGGCCAATCTCTTTACCGCCATCACGCTGAATCATCACCTGATGTCCATTGGCGATCAACTCGCGAGCACCCGATGGGGTCATGCCGATACGATATTCGTGGTTTTTGATCTCTTTAGGAACACCGATAATCATTGTTATTCTCCGGAGCAGTGCTGCAGTTCAAACTGCAATAGATTGAACTGACATGCTACCCAAAACAGAGAAGAAGATGCTTGCTTAATTCAACAATTAACAGAGATAAGGACTATATATTAAAACATATTCAGCATAAAACACTTCGCAATCGCAGCAAAGCTAGTTATAACAACGCACCTAGAAACACATCACCAATCAAAAAAAGAGAAAGAGTCAAAGATCCACAATCGATTACAGCAATCGCGTTACAACAACCACCAAGCGCAACCCAGGCCGAGTAACAACGCAAACGGCAACGGATGAAAGCGACTGATCGAACGCGGCTCATCCAATCCACTTGCACAGTGCGGGCAAAACCCCTGCCAGCGCTCTGCACTGTGGCCGGACTTCACTGGCCCTCGACGCAATTTAGGGAGAACCATCCGTTGGCAATCATTGCAGCGACGGTACTGCGCTCCCTGCGGAACGGTTGTTGGCTCAACTGCGGGCTGTGCCGCTGCCCGCTGGCGTTCAATCCGAGCTAGACGGGACTTCGCTTGGGCCTGATAGCAATCTTGCAACCGGTTCTGGCCACTGATGAATTGAGGATTGCTATCGAGCACCACTTGGCTGGCGCGATAACCCTGATCACCCGAGGACAAAACAAAGCTGGCAGACTCACCCGATTGAGGCAGCTGGCTACCGACAACATCGATCGTCCGAAATCTAAATTGCCGACTGGCAAGTCGAATATAGCCGCCACCTGCTACCTCATCGATCTCTACGATAACGCCACGCAAACGTTTGGGGCCAGCTGCAGGATTGGAAGAAGAGAGCGCTGAGCGCGCTGGTCGGTTGTCGTCGTATGAATATGATCGTTGCATGCAGATCCCACGTCCATGTCCGGATGATCCCAACCGGTGCATTAGTCTTTTTTTGCGAGCGACAGACTCACTGACGCAGCCGCAACAATAACAGCCTTACTTTCTACCTTGAAATAATTTTATCGCCACTACGGGATGATCTTCTCGGCCATATGCGAAGGCCATTATGACAAGGCAGTAGGTAGCACTGGGGTTAACAGCAGCCCCAAAACGCAAAAATATGCCAACCCCCAACTGATCGAACGCAGCGTCGACCAATCCAGCAGGTAGCACAACTGATAGCACAACCGGAGCAGTAGATAAGCCAGACTCAGCCCTGTCGCCAACGCCCCGGACGAATCCGCCAACTGCGAGACCAGCACTGCGGCGGCAAACATCGGATAGGACTCGATCATATTCTGATGCGCAGCCCAGGCTCGGTGTGCCCTACCAGGCTGCAATCGCTGCTGCTGCAATCGGGGATGGTGATTGTCGTGGCATTGCTGGCGCGCCATCAACAGATTCATCGGCACCTTAGAGAGCACGACCCAGATGGTGGCGGCAAACAAACACCATAACGGGGTCGTCATCATCATGACCGTCCGGTCCGAGCGCCTATGGGATAAGCTAGGAGTGCCGTCACCGATCGCCCATCGCTATACAGATGCCGCGCTCTAACCTCCAAGCCCCTAGTACCAAAGGGATTACTTCAACCACTGTTGCAGCAACGCCAACGGCTCTTGGGACAGGCTCAGCAGGCCAACGGTAATCAGCACACCAACGACCACGGCCAACACCAAGTTACGATTACCAGACGAAGTTTTAACGTTCTCGGGCTTGGCAACCGGTGGTTTGCGGTTCTCACCACGAAACACCCCCCCCCAACTGCCATCGACCTGCTCCCTACTGCGCTTGATCGTCGCCAGCTGTGACAGATCGGCCAGTTTCTTGCGGAACTGTCGTTCCACCACGTCAAGCTTGAGGCCCTGAGCGATATGTTGGTAACTTTCGTAGATATCGAGATGGGCCGGGCGAACAGGGTTATCGAACAAAAAGTGAGCAATAAAATTACTGGCCTCGAGCTTGGCACCGGTTAACTGGTCACCACCCAGATCAGCCGAATGCGCCAATCGATTGGTCATCAGCGTCATCTGCCGGTGGTACGCCAACCCCAACCCATACAGCGCCAGCGAGCGACTGAATTCGGTTTCGCTTTTACCGCCGAAGATATAACCCTTACGGTAATTCATCACCCAGTTATCGCCAAAATACATGCGGGTCACACCTTCTAAATCAGGCTCGGCTTGGCCGGTAGCCAGGCAGAGCTGATTAATAAACTCCTGCTTCTGCAAACCGCGAGGCATCCACAGTGCCTGATGGACATAATCGGCGTAGAAAAAAGGTTCCTGTACGTTAAGCAGTTTTTTCAGCTGAGCATGGCACTGGCTCTCGAACGCTTTACGGTTGCTATTATCGAGATCTTTGAGCACCACCAGCATATCGGTTTGATAGGGCTTTTTAAAAAAACTAAAGCCATAGACGGTGCTATCAGGAAAGCTCATCTTGGCAAAACGACTGCTGGCATTGAGACTGTCGTATAGCGGCGCAACCTTCTGTACCGGTAACTGCATGCCGTAGTTCTGCGGTGCAGCCGCCTTGCTGCTATCGAGAAGAAAAAACAGTGCGACCTTGGCGCCCATAGCCTTTGCCCTTCGTTGCTAACTCGTTAGTAAAGCCATTGCTGCAATGCACAGTGCACAGCCCAGTTATCCATTGAGACTAACCGAATCGTTGATTTACACAAGTATACTACTGACTTAGTTGATCTATTTCATTACGCCAGCCGCTGCAGCTGTCCGTTGGAAAGGATCAGGCTCGACTGGATTCCCCCAAAGCCAATCCGTTATTCTTGCACTCAATAAGATAGCCACTGATTGATAGCTTGTTAGTTCCTGCTTCTGATAATCCGCTATCTCTAGCCACTCTTCTACCCGGAGCTATTCGTTGATCATCGACCCACTGTTCTACCTCTGCGCGATCCCGGCGGTACTGATCGTCGGCATATCCAAGGGCGGACTCGGCGGAGGACTTGGATTGGTCGCGGTACCGTTGATGGCAATAGCCGTCAGCCCATTCCAAGCCGCTGCGATCATGCTACCGATTCTGTGCGTAATGGACCTTGTCAGCATGTGGGGATTTCGCGGCAGGTACGATAGCCGCAATCTAAAGATTCTACTGCCTGCGGCGGTAGTTGGCATCGGCATCGGCACGCTCAGCTTTCAACTGCTGTCCGAGACACATGTCAAACTGATCATCGGTGTCGTTGCGCTACTGTTCACCCTCAACTTTTGGATCAACAAGTTGCGCCAACGAATTCCTGAAAAGACTCAAGCCAATCCGATCAAGGGCGGTTTATGGGGCATGTTGGCCGGTTTCACCAGCTTCAGCGTCCACGCTGGCGGGCCACCGATGAATATCTATCTATTGCCACAACAACTCGACAAGACCCTATTTGCGGGTACCACAGTGATCTTCTTTGCCGTGGTCAACTACGTCAAATTGGTTCCCTATGCGATGCTCGGATTACTAGACAGCAGCAATCTGATGACCTCGCTCGCATTGGTGCTCTTCGCTCCAATAGGGGTCTACAGCGGCATCTGGATGCACAAACACCTTAACGACACCTGGTTCTATCTGATCTGTTATGGAGTGCTGCTGCTGACCAGTATTAAGATCCTGACCGAGGCGGTTCAAGAGCTATTACTGCTCTAAACGCAACCACCATAAACCACACTAACCCTGCTTCCAATAAACTGACGGTACGGATAGCTTTGTACCGGAAGAACTTGCCAGGCCCCAGCGAAAACCTTACCCTGCACGGTTTACGAGGAGGTCACCATGGTCGATAAAGTCTATCTCTCCGCTCAAAATCTACTGGAAGATTCTTTCCGGTTGGGGCTAGAGATTCTCAAGAGCGATTTTCGCCCCAACTTTATCGTTGGTGTCTGGCGCGGCGGCACTCCGGTAGGTATCGCAGTCCAGGAGATTCTCGATAACCTCGGCGTCAAGACCGACCACATCTCGATCCGCACCTCCTCCTATACGGATATCGGTGAGCGCGGCCGTGAAGTTCGGGTTCATGGTCTCGATTACATCATCCGCAATGTCAACGCCGATGATTCGTTATTGATCGTCGACGATGTGTTCGATACCGGCCTGAGCATCAAGGCTGTGATCGACACATTACGGCTCAAGGCCCGTCGCAACACGCCCAACGACATTCGTATCGCCACCCCCTGGTTCAAACCGTCCAACAACAAGACGGACCTTGAACCCGATTACTATCTGCACAAATCTGAAGACTGGCTGGTATTTCCCCATG
>JBFFKD010000191.1:0-5598 GCA_041555595.1 Motiliproteus sp. | reverse complement strand
GACGCCATTACCCTGGTCGCCGAAGTGATCGAGTCGAAAATAAAACCATCGCAGCCCTGGGGAGAGATCGCCCAAACCGCGTTCGGCGAAAAATCGCCGGCGGCAGATCGGGGTAATATCGCTCAGGCAATTCTAGCCATCGGCCATCAGGATGTTGATCCCGACGGTCTCGAGAGCCCAATCGGGCTCGATATTATCGGCGCCAGCAGTGACCACCTCATTATCGACTGTGGCGACCTCCCTTTACCGATTGGTGCACAGGTCCGATTTCAACTCAATTACAGCGCGATGGTTCGTAGCATGACCTCTCCCTTTGTCGCCAAAGTACTACGAGCTTCCCCCACTCCAGATCTGGTGCCGGCATTAATG
This sequence comes from Motiliproteus sp., assembly GCA_041555595.1. Taxonomy (GTDB): domain Bacteria; phylum Pseudomonadota; class Gammaproteobacteria; order Pseudomonadales; family Balneatricaceae; genus Motiliproteus. The sequence continues at coordinate 5,229 of JBFFKD010000191.1, read as the reverse complement.
GACCATTTTGATGGTATCAGCGGCTGACTGAGAAATTTAAAACCCACGGAAAAAACGCATGATTTTTAACGTTCTGACGGCTGAGTTTTCTCACGAAACAAACTCCTTCAGCCTCCACAAAACCGGTAAAAAGGCGTTCATGGCCCGTTACGTACTGGTGGGCGATGCTGCCATCATCGAGCGCGGCGATGAAAATACCGAACTGGCCGGTTTTCTCGATGCCGGACGGGCACATGGCTGGCTGCCAACGCATGTATTAAGCGCAGCGGCCGGGCCTAGCGGCAAAGTCAGGCGTAAGGCGTTTGACTGGATCTGCGAGCCCATCCTCTCGACCATCGACAACAACCGATTCGACGGCATTCTACTCGGGCTGCATGGTGCGATGGGGCTCGATTTCTGCGAAGACGGAGAAGGCGAACTTCTGCGGCGTATCCGTAACCGAATCGGTATGGATATACCCATCGCCGTCACGCTCGATCCACACGCCAATGTTAGCCAGCAGATGTGCCAGCTGGCGGACATTATCGTTTCCTTCAAAACCTATCCGCACATCGATATGCGAGCGACGGGTCGCCATGCAGGCGATATTCTTCAACGAACGATGGCGGGCGAGATACACCCTCATACGATCCGAGTCACTCGACCGATGCTTGAGGAGGTCAACGGTGGGCGTACCGACATCGGCCCTATGGTCGCGCGAATGACCGCCGCAAAAGCCTATGAAGAGAGGGAGGATGTGTTCGCCGTTAGCATTAACGCAGGCTTCGCCAGTGCCGATGTGGCCGATGTCGGGCCAACGGTACTGGTAACGGGACAGGGCGATTTCACCACCCACCGCGCCTTCGCCGAAACCCTTGCCGATGATATCTGGAACAGCCGTTTCGAGGTGTTAAACGATTATCTCAGCGCGGCAGAAGCGTCTGCATACGCCGCCCGTTATACCCCGATCGACGGCCCACTGGTGATCGCCGATTATGCAGATAATCCAGGCGCCGGCGGCTACGGTGATTCAACCGAGCTGTTGCGGCAGCTGTTTGAAGCCGGTATCGACAACGCCTGTTTCGGCCCAATGGTCGATGCCGAGGCCGTGCAGGAATTAAAGATGGCCAGCGTAGGAGCGCGCGTCCAGATAACATTGGGGGGTAAGACCGATCCGAATTTCGGCGGTGGACCTTTGACCATGGAAGCTGAACACGTTTGCATCAGCGACGGCCACTTTATCGGCGATGGCCCTATGATCCATGGTCTCCACGGAAGCTTTGGTCCCAGTGCCGTGCTGCAGGTAAAGGGGATCGAGATACTGGTGGTCAGTATCGCCCGGCAAATACTCGATCAGCAGCAATTCAAAGCCTTCGGTATCGACCCTCAGTGCAAGCAGGTGGTGGCATTAAAATCGATGCAGCATTTTCGCGCAGCATTCGAACCGATGGCCGGACAAGTGATCGTATGCGACAGCGGTGCCCTGTGCACCCCCCGCTATGACAGGCTACCGTACCGCAATGTACTGCGGCCCATTTTTCCGCTCGATAGGGAGATGGTGTTACCGTAAAACAAGAAGTTTCATGTTTAGGGGCTATCTGATCAAAGGCAGTTAAGTCGAGATAGAACGGCTGAGCTATGGGTGAGTAAATATTCGGTTAAGAGCCAACGACAAAACTCGAACGGATTTGAGCATACGGCCGTCCTGAGAGTCACAGAACAACCGTGCCTTGCTGCGATAGCGGCTATGCCAAGCCAACCACAGTGTAGCGGCTACGTTCGCCGCCCATATCCAGCACCACCTCATCATCCAACAGTCTGCCCAACAGCGCCCTCCCCAACGGAGCCACAACGGTCACCACGGTAACCTCTGCTCGGTCGGTAACGACCTTTACCCCCCCGCCTTGCGCTGCCAGCAGCACAACCTTGCCACGCCCTGCATCATCTTCCAACGTCACCAACGCTCCCAACGCGATCGTATCCTCAGCTTCAAATACCGGCGGCTGCCATTGCCGCCAAGCGGCGATCGCCAGCTGCAGTTCATGCGCTCGAACCGAGAGACCGTGAGCCAGGTAAGCCGCCTCGAGCCCGAGGGTATCGTACTTGTTCTCGGCTTTACTCTCGCTGTGAGTGGCGCACTGGTGCGCCTGCTGGCTAGCCTGCAACAGGGTATTGAGTTCCTCGGCTAGCTGCTCAGCAACCTGATTGATCAGATTAGTTTTAGTCATGCTGAGCAGCATCCCGGTATACAGACTCGCACACGCCAGCCCTTAGTGTGCAGCCTGTAACGAGGGCACCAGCATGTCCCAGCCGCTGGCGGTCTTGATGGCGGCCATCTTGACCCTCTCGCGTTGTTGCTGCAGCCCCTGCATAAAGATAACCACCCCCTTGGCCAGCTCGTGCTGGGGATCCGATTGAGCCTTATTCGGACGGTTAATCGATTGACCTAGTGGGTTCATATCAAACAAACGATCGGCGCTGGTCATATCGCCGTTGATCAGAAAATCACGCCACTGACCCTGCTGCCATAACCGCCCCCAATAGCTGTAACAATGTCCGTCGACGACACGAACCTGTGGCTGACCCCACATCAGAATAAAACGCTCGGTCTGCATGTTTTTGTAGTTATCTTCTTCGATCAGATCCATCACCTCATTGGCCATCCGGTCATCGCTATCGTCGGGAGTCATCGCCAGCGATGTCAGGTAGACCGGTACATGGCCGATTTGAGATTCAGCAAAGAAGGAGGGCTCGCCGTAGACGTAGCGCTGCTCGAACGAAGATTCATCCAGCGGCCAGCCCAGGCCCTGAAGGATATCAAAGAAGGCACCGGGATCGATCGGTCTGGCAATACGCATCCGATCCTCCAGATTGCCGCTATCCAGGCCATCGACGGAATCCTCACCCGCCCCAGTCAGTGCCTGTTGCAGCAGACCGGCCATCACCGCGCTGCCCTGTTGATTAGCTCCCACTTCAAACGCTTCGGTGATGGCACTGAAGTCACTCGCGGGTAGATCACTCGGGCCTGGCCGGCTTCGATCAACCCTATATGGTTGGCTCTTGGCCTTGGATGTGGGGCGCAGGTGTTGAACCAACATGCGGGTGGCATAGTGATCCAGCTGCAAGCATTGACTCAAACGTTCGATCTGAATCTCCTCGCGCGCTTGGACAACCTCAGAACTCACCTCTTCATCCCACATCGACGCGGGGCTCTTTTGGATCGCTTTGCACAGCGTATCCCAGCGCGAGTGACCGTACATCTGGGCCACGGCGTCATTAGCCGTCGCGGTATCAATATCGAGACTACGGCTAAGCGCTTGGCCGAGCAGCCGGGCCTTCTTATTTTGCTTGGGGGTAAATTTCATAGCGCCCGGGTCTCAGTTGGTGTTGGATACAGCAATGGTGCGTCGGCAAATTCTACCCGATTGCCGCTCCACTTTGTTGCTAAAGCCGCTGGATAACGAGTGATATTTAAACGTTTGCAAATCGATCCCTCAATCTACCAATCGAGCTTACGGCTGCAAGTTAGTTCGACATCTGTGCTACAGTGCGGCTGGCTAAATTCATCACCCCGTTGAGGCTGTATGACCCCCTGGACAGTATTAGGTAACACCGAAATCCCCAACGGCGGCGGCGAACTCAAGCTGTCGCAGCGTGGTGACGAGTTCTCCATTCGCTTATCTGGCGTTCGCGGAGAACTGATGAACAGCCGGGTCCACCACTCCGAACAGGTATTGGCCGAACTGGGCTGCGCCCACCTTAAGACGGCAGCAGATGCCCAGGTACTGGTTGGTGGTTTGGGTATGGGCTTCACCCTGGCTGCCGCCCTCAACGCGGTGACGGCAACGGCAACCGTAACGGTGGCCGAACTGATCCCCGCCGTCGTCGAGTGGAACCAGGGCCCACTGGGTGAATGCGCCGGACGACCACTGCAAGATAGCCGCACTCAGGTGCGGATCGGCGACGTGGCCGAACGGTTTGCGGCCAACCAACCAAGCTTTGATGCGATCCTGCTCGACGTCGACAACGGCCCCGAAGGCCTGACCCATACCGACAACCATGGCCTCTATTCGGTAGCCGGCTTAGCCGCCATGTTTCGATCTCTCAATGGCAACGGCATGCTGGCGATCTGGTCGGCGTTCCCTGATCCCGCATTTGTTAGTCGCTTGAAAAAATCCGGTTTTAAAGTCAGCACCCAGACGGTCAGAGCCCGCCCCGGAAAAGGCAGCCGGCATACAATCTTTCTAGCCAAAAAAACCTAAATCCGATCCGCATTAGCGCGTTGTTCTAAACCATACTGAATCGGGCTAGGCTTGGCTAAACTAACGATTCACTTAGGCCACTTAACCGTTGTTCAACTGTTGCTCAGGAGCCCGCCATGTCTTCATCAAACCCGCCGACGCTCAACCCGCTCAACCCCGAAGAGCAACGCGTTATTCTGCACAAGGGCACGGAGCCGCCTTTCAGCGGCGAATACGATAACTTCGATGCCTCCGGCACCTTCATCTGCAAACAGTGCGATGCGCCACTCTACCGCTCGACTGACAAGTTTTCTTCCGGCTGCGGCTGGCCCAGTTTTGACGATGAGATTACTGGCGCGATCAAGCACCTGCCCGACGCCGACGGCCACCGCACCGAGATCGTCTGCGCCAACTGCAACGGCCATCTGGGACACGTATTTATCGGCGAAAGAATGACCGACAAAAACAGCCGCCACTGCGTCAACTCGATCTCGATCAAGTTTGTCGCTGAAGCCTAACAACTCAGCTGCATCTCAGCAGGCGGGATCGAGTCCAGGCAGAGCCTTGTCTAGACGACGGGCTCCCGACTATTTTGCCATCTTGTTACGTGCAACGGCTAAAGGCTCGCCTGCAGGCAGGCTCCTGCATCGCCCTCTTAATGGCCACTTAGCAGCCGCAACAATCCTTCATCGCCTTGATATGGTCGGGTCCCATCCGGCAGCAACCGCCAACGACGGCTGCCCCCGACGCAACCCATTGGCTCGCCGCAGCTCCGCAGGCATCGGGAGTGGTGGTACCACTCCAGGTTTTAGTCTGAGGCTGGTAGTGCTCCCCTGAGTTGGGATAAACCACGATCGCCTGAAAACCCGATACCGACGCTTGGTAGCTGGCGCTGATAATGCAATCGGCACCGGCATCAAGATAAAATCGATGCGCGTTGATTATTTCGTTCGGCGCCTCCTTGAGCAGCAAGGCCGACCAGAGTGGATTGTTGAGATCGCCCCCCTGT
>JBFFKD010000190.1:0-5603 GCA_041555595.1 Motiliproteus sp. | reverse complement strand
GATGGCGTCAGGCAGCGGCAACTGCACCAGGATGCCGTCGATCGCGGGGTCGGCATTGAGCCGGTCGATCAGCGCCAGCAGCTCGGCCTGGGATGTGCTGTCGGGGAGGTCATGCGCCTCGGAGTGGAAGCCGACTTCGGCGCAGGCGCGCCGTTTGCTGCCAACGTAGACGCTCGATGCTGGATCCTCGCCCACCTGGATCACCGCCAGACCGGGTGCGCGTCGCCCCTCTGCGACCCGCGCGGCGACCCGCGCAGCGACTCCCGCCCGCACCTCGCTCGCGATCTGCTTGCCGTCGAGGAGTTGTGCGGCCATCTGGGGCGATCTCCGGTGTAAATGCAGCATTTTCCCACGTGCCTCGTAGCACTCACAAGGCGCGATGCTGTTCGATTGACCCCCTATCGGGCTGGGCGTATCATGCGCCGTCTGCGCGCGGTAAGCGACTGATGTGCTGTGGTATGATCACGCGCCATCGGGGTATAGCGCAGCCTGGTAGCGCACCTGCTTTGGGAGCAGGGTGTCGGGGGTTCAAATCCCTCTACCCCGACCAATCGGGGCTTGCTAGAGCGTCGTACAGTTAATACGATGCTTGTGTGAAGCATCACACGAAGGACAAGGGTGACGTGGGCTTGGCTCACGTAATTGCTGACCTGATGAGCCATGGGATCCAAGTGGCTCTCCCGATCAGCGAACACTTGCCGTTCGACTGCATTGCCATTGACGAGAGCGGGGCAATGCGGCGGCTTTCTGTCAAGTACAGAACGGCCGCCCGAGGACACCTCGAGGTCAGGCTGCGTAGCAGCTGGGCAGATCGGGAAGGCGTGCATAATCGGCTCCATGGTAGGAGTGATTACGATGCTTTTGCGATCTATTGCCCTGAGGCAGAAGCTTGCTTCTACCTGAGGGTTGAGGAAGTCGACGGGAGTTCGGTCGTGTTGAGACTCGCCATCCCGCGCAATGGACAGGTCGCCGGGGTCAGGATGGCGAAAGATTACAGGGGGCCAGAAAGGCTCTTTGCTTTGCCCCGGTAGCTCAGTGGATAGAGCAGGAGCCTTCTAAGCTCCTGGTCGGGGGTTCGATTCCCTCCCGGGGTGCCAGGCAACAAGGACATGGAAGGCAATGGTGGGCGTAGCTCAGTTGGTAGAGCCCCGGATTGTGATTCCGGTGGTCGTGGGTTCGAGCCCCATCGTCCACCCCATTCTTTGCTGATTCTTTTTGTGCGGACGTGGTGAAATTGGTAGACACGCCAGATTTAGGTTCTGGTGCCGCAAGGTGTGGGAGTTCGAGTCTCCCCGTCCGCACCATTTGTTAGATATCTCCTGTTGGTTATTGGTTCAGCTCTCGAGGCATCTTTGATATGGCTTTTGTGTCTGAGTCGTCATGATGTTTTATTTCTGGCTTTCTCTCTGATCTTTCAATGGTCATCTTTTCTTTTTCGAGATAGTTTTGCTGTCGTGCTAGACGGTGCTTGACTCTGTTGCTTCGATAGCTGAGAATTTCGTCCTTTTAAATTTGACTGATATTAGCCGCCGTGCGGTTTTATAAAATTGAGCAGTCAGTGTTAATTCTTTTTGTGAGGAAAATTCATGCAAGTTTCTGTTGAAACGACTTCTTCCCTTGAACGTCAAATGACGGTCACCGTTCCTGCTGAGCGGATCGAGAATGATGTCGATAGTCGGTTAAAACAGACTGCGCGCACTGCTCGTATCGATGGTTTCCGCCCCGGCAAGGTGCCGATGAAGGTTATTAAGCGTCGCTATGGCCAGGGTGTTCGTCAGGAAGTGCTGGGTGAGGTGATTCAGAGCTCATTCTACGAAGCGGTGACTCAGGAAAAGCTTAAGCCTGCCGGTGGTCCAAATATTGAGCCAAAGCAAGCCGACGAGGGTGCGGACTTCCAGTACGTGGCTACTTTTGAAGTATACCCGGAAGTGACCTTGGCTGATTTCTCTGTTGCTGAGATCGTTAAAGAAACTTCCGAGATCGCTGACGCTGATGTTGAAGAGATGGTGGCGACTCTGCGTAAGCAGCAGTCTGGCTGGAATGAAGTCGAGCGTGCGGCTGAAGATGGTGATCGCGCTAATATCGATTTCGAAGGCTTTAAAGGCGGCGAAGCGTTTGATGGCGGAAAGGCTGAAGGTCATGAGTTGGTGCTGGGTTCAAGCACTATGATCCCTGGCTTTGAAGACGGTTTGGTTGGCAAGAGTGCTGGTGACGAGGTTGAATTGAACCTGAGTTTCCCTGAGCAGTACCATTCTGAAGAGCTGGCTGGTCAGGAAGTTACCTTTAAGGTGAAGGTTAACTCTGTTTCTGCACCGGAACTGCCTGAGTTGGATGCTGAGTTCTTTGCTAAGTTCGGCATCAATGAGACCGATTTTGACGGTTTTAAGCAGGAAATTTCCAAGAATATGGCCCGCGAAGTTAAGCAGGCGCTGCGTGCTAAGGTTAAGAATGCAGTTTTGAACGAGCTGGTTAAAGTTAACAGTGTTGATGTGCCGAAAGCTTTGATCGACGGCGAAGTTGATCGTCTGCGTCAGCAGGCAGTTCAGCAGTTTGGTGGCGGTGCGGGGATCGATGCCAGTGCGCTACCGGCTGAGTTGTTCAGCGAGCAGGCTAAAAACCGCGTTGCTATCGGCTTGTTGGTTGGTGAGTTGATCCAGAGCAATGAGTTGAAGGCTGATGAAGATCGTGTTCGTTCGACTATCGAAGAGATGGCTGAAACCTATCAGCAGCCTCAAGAGGTGGTTGATTACTACTACGGCAACCCAGAGCAGTTGGCTCAGGTTGAAGCTCTGGTGCTAGAAGATCAGGTTGTTGATCTGCTGCTGAGCCAGGCCAAAGTCACTGAGAAGGCGGTCGGCTATCAGGATGCGATTAAGCCTGCGGCTCAAGCCGAAGCTGAAGAGACGGAAGCTGAATAACGCAACCTCAGCTGATTGACCGAGCCTAGGCTTGGTCGCTATATATAACGGCAGCCGGCGAAACCGCCGCCTGCCGTTTTTTTACGCCGCCGCTTTGGTAAACTTTGTAACAGTTTTTTAGCGGTAGTGGTTGGAATTGGCGTTTTTGGCGTTATAGTTCGTGATTCGATTGGTTTTGTGCGCGAATTTGCGCATGTTGAAATGACAGAACAAGAGTAAGGACAGGTTTATGCAGGGCGATATTACCGGCGGTAGCAGTATCATCACCTCTTCCGGACTCGTGCCGATGGTGGTTGAGCAAACGGCCCGCGGCGAGCGTTCGTACGATATCTATTCACGGCTGTTGAAAGAGCGGGTTATCTTCCTGGTCGGTCAGGTGGAAGACCATATGGCTAACCTGGTGGTTGCTCAGCTGCTATTTCTTGAATCTGAAAACCCAGACAAAGATATTCATCTGTATATCAACTCCCCTGGTGGTTCGGTGACGGCGGGTCTGTCGATCTACGATACCATGCAGTTTATTAAGCCTGATGTCAGTACTATGTGCTTGGGGCAAGCGGCAAGTATGGGGGCGTTGTTGTTGGCTGGTGGGGCCGCGGGTAAGCGTTACTGCCTGCCAAACTCACGCATGATGATTCATCAGCCTTTGGGCGGGTATCAGGGGCAGGCCACTGATATCGAGATTCATACCCGCGAAATTTTGACCATTCGTGAAAAGTTGAATCGGATACTGGCCGGTCACACTGGTCAGTCGCTTGAGACCATAGCTCAGGATACCGAGCGTGATAATTTCATGGATGCGGCAACAGCGGTCGAGTATGGTCTGATTGATCAGATGGTCGACAAGCGAATTAGTGACTGACGCGCTAAAATTAGTCCATGTTATTGGCGAAAACCCGGGTGTCCCTCTTTGAGGGTGTGTTAAGGCCCGTTTGTTGTTGTGAGGAGTTTCAATGTCCGAGGATGTGACCGGGAAAGGCGGCGACGGTAAGTTGTTGTACTGCTCTTTCTGTGGCAAGAGTCAGGATGAAGTCCGCAAGTTGATTGCGGGCCCGTCGGTATTTATCTGCGATGAGTGTGTCGACCTGTGTAATGACATCATCAGCGAAGAGGTGCAGGAGATCGGTGCTGAAGAGTCTGGTGATCAGCTTCCGGTACCGCAAGAGATTAAGGATACCCTTGACGAGTACGTGATTGGTCAGGAAAAAGCCAAGAAGGTGTTGTCGGTAGCGGTCTATAACCACTATAAGCGTTTGCGCTATCAGGGTGGGCAGGACGGGGTTGAACTTGGCAAGAGTAATATTTTGCTGATCGGTCCGACCGGTAGTGGTAAGACGCTGCTTGCGCAGACTCTGGCGCGGTTGCTGAATGTGCCTTTCACTATTGCTGATGCAACAACGTTGACCGAAGCGGGTTATGTCGGTGAGGACGTTGAAAACATCATTCAAAAGTTGCTGCAGAAGTGCGATTACGATGTCGATAAAGCCCAAATGGGTATTGTGTACATCGATGAGATCGACAAGATCTCGCGTAAGTCGGATAACCCGTCGATTACCCGTGATGTTTCGGGCGAAGGTGTGCAGCAGGCGTTGTTGAAGCTGATCGAGGGTACAGTTGCTTCAGTGCCGCCGCAGGGTGGTCGTAAGCATCCTCAGCAGGAGTTTTTGCAGGTCGATACCTCTAATATCCTATTTATCTGTGGTGGCGCGTTCGCCGGGCTGGAGAAGGTGATTCAGGATCGTTCCGAAAAGAGCAGTATCGGTTTTTCAGCTTCGGTAGCATCGAAAGAGACTGCCAAGAGCGTCGGCGAGACACTGCTTGATATCGAAGCGGAGGACCTGGTTAAGTACGGTTTGATCCCTGAGTTCGTCGGACGCCTGCCGATGATTGCAACGCTGACGGAGCTGGATGAAGACGCGTTAATTCAGATTCTGACCGAGCCGAAGAACGCTCTGACTCGTCAGTACCAGACATTGTTTGAGATGGAAGGCGCTGAGGTTGATTTCCGTGAAGATTCGCTCAAGGCGGTTGCCAAGAAGGCGATGGATCGCAAGACCGGGGCGCGTGGGTTGCGGTCGATTTTGGAAGCGGTTCTGCTCGATATCATGTTCAAACTGCCTTCGCTGGAAAATGTCAGCAAGGTGGTGATCGACGAGCAGATGATTCTGGCCGACGGCAAGCCGCTGCTGATCTACTCCGACCAGCAAAAAGTTGCCGGCTCGTCGGCCTAAGCGCCGCTTTTCGTTGCAGTTTTCGCATTGCGAGCCTCACGCGTTGCGTGTAGGCTGGCCCCATTGATTTCGCTCCGGGAAACCTCACATGCCCGAGATGAACGAATCCCCCTCCGGACTGACCCAGTACCCGCTGCTGCCGCTGCGGGACGTGGTGGTGTTTCCGCATATGGTGATCCCGCTGTTCGTCGGGCGCCCCAAGTCGATCAAGGCGATGGAAACCGCCATGGAAGCGGGCAAGTCGATCCTGCTGGTGGCGCAGAAGTCGGCCGCCAAGGACGACCCGGGCCCCGCAGACATGTACGAGATCGGCTGCGTCTCGGGCATCCTGCAGCTGCTCAAGCTCCCCGACGGCACGGTGAAGGTGCTGGTCGAGGGCGCGAGCCGCGCGCGCATCCGCTCGGCGACCGACCTGAAGTCGCACTGGATCGCCGAGGCCGAGCCGATCGCCATC
>JBFFKD010000189.1:0-5604 GCA_041555595.1 Motiliproteus sp. | reverse complement strand
GAGGACACCCAGCCAGCCTCGCGACAACAGCTCGAACCGGCCCCAATCAAAGCCGACCCAGTGACTGCGTCACTGGCCCAGACAACGGAATCGCTTGCCTCCCCAACCGATTCATCCCAACCACTGGTGTTAAAACTACCGGCCACGCCTGACCTAGCCACCGCAGCGGCGTCGATCGAAACCGCGACAGTAGCTCAAGACATTTATGGTGATGGCAGAACCCTGCTCAGCTGGACACCGAGCGAGTACAGTTTGCAGATGCTCGGTGCACGCGAAGAGAAAAATATCCTCGAATTTATCGCTGCGATGCCCGATCGCAAAAACCTACGCTACTTCTTCACCTTTTATAAAGACAAACCTTGGTACGTTGTGCTCTACGGCCGCTACCCCGATCGTGCTGCCGCCATGACCGCTCGTGGCGAGCTGCCCGAGCCATTACGCTCTAAGCGCCCTTGGGCACGCAGCGTCAAAGGCATACAGAATGATATTCGGAAGGGGGCGAAATAAGGGGATTATTTTTGCCATAACCCCTCTGCTACAGTACAAAAAACTCCTTCAGTTTGTTCTTCACCGCGTTCGCGGGTAAAATGCCTGTCCCTTTTTGGTACATGACACCTGGTCACTTCCTCATCAAAAACTCCAGGCGATTGTTTATAAAGATTTTTTTGTAGAGGTCTGTGTATGAATACAGGACTACATCGCCCTGGCGAATTTAAGGATAACTGCGGCTTTGGCTTGATGGCCCAAGTCGAAGGCAACAGCAGCCATGAACTGCTGCTCAAAGCGATCGAATCTCTTACTTGCATGACCCACCGCGGCGGTATCGCTGCCGATGGTAAGACCGGTGACGGCTGCGGCCTACTGATGCAGATGCCTGACAGCTTCCTGCGTACAGTCGCGCAAGAGCAGTTCGGCAGCGAACTAGGCGCACAGTACGGCGTCGGCATGATCTTCCTGTCCAAGGATGAATCCCTGGCGCAGGCCTCTCGCGACCGGCTCAACCAAGAGCTGTGCGCCGAAGGTCTGACGGTGGTCGGCTGGCGCGTGGTGCCGACCGATCCATCCTCCTGCGGCCCGATCGCACTGGAAACGCTGCCACAGATGGAGCAGGTATTTGTTAGCGCCGGTGATCACAGCGTCGAGCAACTGGCCGTTAGCCTGTTCGTTGCCCGTCGCAAGGCCGAGATCGCACTAAGCAGCGATCCCGACTTCTATGTCTGCAGCCTGTCCCACACGGTCTTGTCCTACAAAGGACTGGTGATGCCGGCCGATCTAACCAGTTTCTATCTGGATCTGGCTGACGAGCGTATGGCTACCGCCATCTGTGTATTCCACCAGCGCTTCTCGACCAACACGGCCCCACGCTGGCCGCTGGCACAGCCATTCCGGATACTGGCCCATAACGGCGAGATCAACACCATCGAAGGTAACCGTAGCTGGTCTAACGCCCGCGCCAGCAAGTTCGAGACCGAACTGCTGCCAAACCTGCAAAATCTGATGCCATTGGTCAACACCACCGGCTCCGACTCATCCAGCCTCGACAACATGGTCGAGCTGCTGCTAACCGGCGGCATGGATCTGTACAAAGCGGTGCGCCTGGTCGTGCCACCCGCATGGCAGAACGTCGAGATGATCGATCCGGACCTGCGCGCCTTCTACGAATACAACTCGATGCATATGGAGCCCTGGGATGGCCCCGCCGGTCTGGTTATGACCGACGGCCACCGTGCAGTCTGCATGCTCGACCGTAACGGCTTGCGCCCATCGCGCTGGGTACTGACCAAAGACGGCATCCTGTGTACCGCTTCTGAGATCGGCACCTACGACTACCAGCCCGAAGATGTGGTAGCCAAAGGCCGAGTTGGCCCTGGCCAGATGCTGGCGATCGACACCAGAACCGGCGAAGTACTGCATACCGATGATGTCGACCAGCAACTCAAAAGCGAGCACCCGTACAAAAAGTGGCTGCGTGACAGCTCATACCGACTACAGTCGACCCTCAACGAGCGTGATCTCGATTTTAAGGAGTTCTCTCCCGAGCAGCTCAAGGTGCATCAGAAGATGTACCAGGTCAGCTTCGAAGAGCGCGACCAGATCTTCCGCCCCCTTTCAGAAACATCGCAGGAAGCGACTGGCTCGATGGGCGACGATACTCCGATGGCAGTTCTATCGCATCGAATTCGCCCGTTGTACGACTATTTCCGGCAGCAGTTTGCTCAGGTCACCAACCCACCGATCGATCCGCTTCGCGAAGCGATTGTGATGTCGTTGGAAACCTGCCTCGGCAGCGAGCGTAATGTGTTCGATGATTCAGAGCAGCACGCTCAGAGAATCATCCTGGCATCACCGGTACTGTCACCGCGTAAGTATCACAAACTGTTTTACAACGAGATCCCCGGCTTTGAAACCCACAGCCTGAGCCTCAATTACGATCCGCAACTGGGTCTCCAGCAAGCGGTTACCCAACTATGCGAAAGCGCTGAGCAAGCGGTACGTGATGGCAAGACGCTGCTGATCCTGTCAGACCGCAATCTCAAGCAGGGCCTACTGCCGATCCATGCACTGATGGCCACCGGTGCCGTCGACAGCCACCTGCGCGCCCAAGGCTTGCGATGCAACTGTAACTTGATCGTCGATACCGGCACCGCCCGCGATTCGCACCAGATCGCAGTCCTGCTCGGATGTGGCGCCAGCGCGGTCTATCCGTACCTGTCATACCGCATCATCAACGACATGGTTGCCAACGGCGAACTGCTCAATGATGAGATCAGCGCTCACACCAACTACCGCAAGGGGATCAACAAGGGCCTGTTGAAGATCCTATCGAAGATGGGGATCTCCACCATCGCCTCGTACCGAGGTGCCAAGCTGTTTGAAGCGGTCGGCCTCGGTGAAGAGATCGTCGATACCTGTTTTCCTGAGATCAGCAGCCGGATCAAAGGCGCCAACTTCTACGACTTCCAACGCGAGCAGCAGATGCTGGCCGACGATGCCTGGAAACTACGCAAGCCGATTGAGCAAGGCGGCAAGCTTAAATTTGTCCACAACAAGGAGTACCACGCCTATAACCCGGACGTGGTGCGCACCATCCAGCAAGCGGTCAGTAGCGGCAATTACGGCACCTACAAAGAGTTCGCTGCGCTGGTCAACGAGCGCCCAATTGCCACCCTTCGCGACCTGTTCAAACTCAAGGACTGCACTGCCGTCCCGCTGAGTGAGGTTGAGCCGATCGAAGAGCTGTTTAAACGATTCGATTCGGCAGCGATGTCGCTGGGAGCATTGTCGCCCGAAGCGCATGAAGCGCTGGCACAAGCGATGAACGAACTCGGTGGTCGCTCCAACTCCGGTGAGGGCGGTGAAGACCCGGTCCGTTTCGGCACCATCCGTCGATCCAAGATCAAACAGATCGCTTCCGGTCGTTTTGGCGTCACTCCACACTATCTGGTCAATGCCGAAGTGCTACAGATCAAAGTGGCCCAGGGCGCCAAGCCCGGCGAAGGTGGCCAGTTGCCCGGCGGCAAGGTCAACCAACTGATCGCCACGCTACGCTACTCGGTACCCGGAGTCACACTGATCTCGCCACCGCCGCACCACGACATCTACTCGATCGAAGATCTGGCTCAGCTGATCTTCGACTTGAAGCAGATCAACCCTGAGGCGCTGGTCTCGGTCAAGCTGGTATCACGCCCCGGTGTTGGCACCATCGCCGCCGGTGTCGCCAAGGCTTATGCCGATCTGATCACCATCTCCGGTTATGACGGTGGCACGGCAGCCAGTCCGATCACCTCGATCCATCACGCCGGATCACCGTGGGAGATCGGCCTGTCCGAGACCCACCAGGCACTGATGATCAACAACCTGCGTGATAAGGTTCGGGTCCAGACCGACGGCGGTCTAAAGACCGGCCTCGATGTGGTCAAGGCCGCGATCCTCGGCGCCGAGAGCTTTGGCTTCGGCACCCTGCCAATGGTTGCGCTGGGCTGTAAATTCCTACGAATCTGCCACCTCAACAACTGCGCGACCGGCGTTGCCACTCAGAACGACTACCTGCGCTCTAAACACTTCATCGGCACGGTAGAGATGGTTAAGCACCTGTTTACCTTCATCGCCGAAGAGACGCGTGAATGGATGGCCAAACTGGGCGTTCGCACCCTGGAAGAGCTGGTTGGTCGTACCGATCTGCTGGAGATCCTGCCTGGTGTCACTGACAAGCAGAAGCGCCTCGACCTGTCGCCGATCCTGCTCAACGACTATGTCGATAGCAGCAAGCCGCAGACCTGCCAGCAGCCACAGAACAACCCGTACGATCTCGGTGCGCTGAACCTGAGCATCCTCGACGCAACGCGTGATGCGATCGCCAATAAGCGCGGCGGTGAGTTTGAGTTCAACATCACCAACTGCGACCGCTCGGTCGGTGCCCGTATCTCTGGCGAAATTGCCAAGTACCATGGCAATCTAGGCATGGCCGACACGCCAATCCGAATCAACCTCAAAGGGGTTGCCGGTCAAAGCCTGGGAGTCTGGAACGCCGGCGGTCTGGAACTCAATCTCGAGGGTGATGCCAATGACTATGTCGGTAAAGGCATGGCAGGCGGTAAGATTGTCATTCGGCCACCGGCAGGTAGCCAGTTTGAGACCCAGAAGACCTCGATCGTCGGCAACACCTGCCTGTATGGTGCCACCGGTGGTCGCCTGTTCGCGGCCGGTTGTGGCGGCGAGCGATTCGGCGTACGTAATTCAGGTGCCCACGCGGTACTTGAAGGTGCCGGCGATCACTGCTGCGAATATATGACCGGCGGACTGGTCACGGTACTGGGCAACACCGGCCTAAACTTCGGTGCCGGTATGACCGGTGGCTTTGCCTATGTTCTGGATATGGATCGCACCTTCGTCGACAAGTACAACCACGAACTGGTCGAGATCCACCGAATCAGCAACTACCACATGGAGGAGTACCGTAACCACCTCCAATCCGTGATAACCGAATACGTTGAAGAGACCCGCAGTGCTTGGGGCCAGCAACTGCTGGACAACTTCGACGACTACATCAACAAGTTCTGGCTGGTGAAACCCAAAGCTGCCGGACTCGGTGAGTTGCTCGACAACATGCGCGAGCGGCCTGAATAAGGCTCACCAACAGCCCAGGCTCTGAACGTCGGTTAGCGAACAGAGCCTGACTTGGTTATCCCATAGCTTTACCCTGGTCGGCACTAAACCCGCCGCTAGGGCAGAAAATGAGGACGAGGTGTCATGAGTCAACGCCTTCACAACGATTTTCAGTTTGTCGAACTCAAGCGCGAAGAACCTACCAAGGTTGCCGCTGAGATCCGCAAAAAAGAATTTGCCGAAATCTATCCCGGTTTCCAAGCCGAGGATGCCGCCGCCCAGGCACACCGTTGCCTGGAGTGCGGTAACCCGTACTGCGAATGGAAATGTCCGGTGCATAACTACATCCCTAACTGGCTCAAGCTGGTCTCCGATGGCAACATCATCGAAGCCGCCGAGCTGTCGCACCAGACCAACTCGCTTCCCGAAGTCTGTGGCCGCGTCTGCCCGCAGGACCGACTGTGCGAAGGTAACTGCGTCATCGAACAGTCCGGCCAT
>JBFFKD010000188.1:0-5606 GCA_041555595.1 Motiliproteus sp. | reverse complement strand
GCAACAGCGCCGCCAGCAACTTCCAGCTCAAGGATCAGGTCACCTTCGTTGACCGTATCACCTTCGTTGATCTTGACCGACTTGACCACACCACCCTTGGGTGCCGGGACCTCCATCGACGCTTTGTCGGTTTCTAGCACGATCAGTGAATCGCCTTCGGCGATGGTATCGCCCGCCTTGATGCAGACCTCGATCACATCGACGTTTTCGCTACCACCAATATCGGGCACGTTGACCGGTTCAACACCACCGGCAACGGCCGGTGCTGCTTCCGGTGCTGCTTCCGGTGCTGCAACTGGAGCTGCCGCAGCAGCGACAGGGGCCGCCACAGCGACTGCACCAGCAACACTGAGTTCGGCAAATTGATCGCCTTCGCTGATGGTCAGCGCCGTGATCACGCCATCGCAAGGGGCCGGAACCTCCATCGACGCCTTATCGGTCTCCAACACGATCAGCGAATCACCTTCGCTGACGCTGTCGCCGAGCTTGACACAAACTTCGATCACATCAACGTTCTCATGACCTCCGATATCCGGCACAGTCACAGCCTGGGCTGCAGTAGCCACGGGTGCTGCGGCAGGCGCAGGAGCCGCGACTGCAGCGGGCTCAGCGGCGGGTGCAGCTGCTGCAGCAGGAGCCGCTGCAGCAGCATCGGAACTGTTTAGCTCGCCAATGACATCGCCTTCACTAATGGTGTCACCTTCGCTAACGTTCAAGCTGGTGATCACACCGCTGGCAGGTGCGGGCACCTCCATCGATGCTTTGTCGGTTTCCAGTACGATCAACGAATCACCTTCGTTAACCGTGTCGCCAACTTTGACGCAAACCTCAATCACATCGACATCATCGTGGCCGCCGATATCCGGTACAGTAATGGTTGTAGCACTCACTGTTGTTTCCCTCTGTAAATTCTGTTCGATCGCTGTTAGTTATCTATCAAAAGATTAAACAGTGGTCGGATTCGGCTTTTCTGGATTGATGTTGAACTTCTTGATCGCTTCGGTAACGACAGAGGGCTTGATCGTGCCATCGTCGGCCAGCGCCTTAAGTGCAGCAACCACCACGTAATAGCGATTCACTTCGAAGAACTCACGCAGCTTGGCGCGAGTATCGGAACGACCGAAACCATCGGTGCCCAATACGCTGAAGGTCGCCGGAACGAATTCACGGATCTGATCGGCGTACGCCTTGATGTAATCGGTCGAGGCGATAACCGGCCCCTTACGATCTGCCAGACACTCTTCAACGTAGGAGATACGAGGCTTGTCTTCGGGGTGCAGCATATTCCAGCGTGAGCAATCGAGTGCTTCACGACGCAGCTCATTGAAGCTGGTCGCACTCCAGATATCGGATTCAACACCGAACTCATCACGCAGAATGTCAGCGGCTGCACGCACTTCGCGCAGGATAGTACCGCTACCCATCAGCTGGACCTTCTTCTTGGCGGTCTTCTTGCCTTCTTCCAGCAAGTACAGTCCCTTGATGATCCCCTCTTCAACGCCCTGCGGCATCGCCGGCTGCTGATAGTTCTCATTCATCACGGTCAGGTAGTAGAACACGTTCTCTTTATCGACAAACATCCGCTTCAGACCGTCCTGCATGATCACGGTCAGCTCGTAGCCATAGGTTGGATCATAGGAGATACAGTTCGGAATCATCGCCGCCAACAGATGACTGTGACCGTCTTCGTGCTGCAGCCCCTCACCGTTGAGCGTAGTACGACCGGCGGTAGCTCCGACCAGGAAGCCGCGTGCCTGAATGTCACCGGCCGCCCAAGCCAGATCCATGGTGCGCTGCAGACCGAACATCGAGTAGGAGATGTAGAATGGAATCAACGGGCAGTTGTGGTTGGAATAGGCGGTCGCCGCAGCGATCCAGGCCGACATCGAACCGGCTTCGTTAATCCCCTCTTCCAGGATCTGGCCCTGCTTGGATTCCTTGTACCACATCATCTGATCACGATCGTGCGGAATGTAGTTTTGACCTTCAGAGGTATAGATACCAAGCTGACGGAACATCCCTTCCATACCGAAGGTACGTGCCTCGTCCGGCACGATCGGCACGATCCGGGCACCGATATTTTTGTCCTTGGCCAGAGTCGACAGGGTCCGCACGAACGACATGGTGGTCGACAGCTCACGCTTGCCGCTGTCTTTAAGCTGACCGCCCAGATCTTCCAGAGACGGAATAGACAGGGCTTCGAAGTCGTTACGACGCTGCGGATAAACACCGCCAAGCTTCTCACGACGACTCATCATGTACTTGAGTTCAGGGCTATCGGGAGACGGACGGTAATAGGGGGTGCTCTTGAGATGGTCGTCATCCAACGGAATATTGAAGCGATCGCGGAAGTCGATCAGATCATCCATCGCCACCTTTTTCATCGAGTGAGTTGCGTTCTTGGCTTCACCCGACTTACCGGTGCCGTAACCCTTAACGGTCTGCGCCAGGATCACAGTTGGCTGACCCTTGTGGTTAACCGCCTCATGGTAGGCCGCGAACACTTTATACGGATCGTGACCACCGCGGTTGAGGTTCATAATGTCGTCATCCGACATATCCTTAACCAGCTCCAACAGCTCTGGCGAGGTGCCGAAGAAGTGCTCGCGGGTGTAAGCGCCGCCGTTCGCTTTACAGTTTTGCAGCTCGCCGTCGCAGACCTCGTTCATCCGCTTCATCAGCAGACCCTTGGTGTCCTTCTCGAACAGCGCATCCCAATGACGACCCCAAAGTACCTTGATCACATTCCAGCCAGCGCCACGGAACTCACCTTCGAGTTCTTGAACCACCTTACTGTTGCCACGAACCGGGCCATCCAAGCGCTGCAGGTTACAGTTGATCACGAAGATCAGGTTTTCTAGATTTTCACGGCCAGCCAGCGCGATCGCGCCCAGCGATTCCGGCTCGTCACACTCGCCGTCGCCCAGGAAGGCCCAAACCTTACGATCACCACGATCGATCATCTCGCGAGACGACAGATAGCGCATCACGTGCGCCTGATAGATTGCCTGGATCGGCCCCAGCCCCATCGATACGGTGGGGAACTGCCAGAAGTCCGGCATCAACCATGGGTGTGGGTAGGACGACAAACCGTTGCCATCGACTTCACGACGGTAGTTATCCATCTGCTCTTCGGTCAGACGGCCTTCGAGGTAGGCACGCGCGTAGATACCTGGAGCGATATGTCCCTGGAAAAAGACCAGATCACCTTCCTGCTCACCTTCGGGACCACGGAAGAAATGGTTAAAGCCGATATCGTACAGAGTCGCCGACGATGAGAAACTGGAGATATGTCCACCCAGGCCGTCATCATTATCATTAGCACGCATCACCATCGCCATTGCGTTCCAGCGAATCAGTGAACGGATTCGACGCTCCATGAACAGATCACCCGGCAACGGGGCTTCATCTTTAGGTGCAATAGTATTGCAGTAAGGAGTGTTAACAGACTGAATAACAGCAGTGCCCAACTCACGTGCCTTGTCACCCAGTTTTGCCAGCAGGTACTTGGCCCGGTCCGACCCTCCATTCTTGGCTACCGACTCGAGCGCATCCATCCACTCCTGAGTCTCAATCGGATCGATATCGTCAATTCTTTCGTCTAGCACTAGTGTAACCTCCGTTAATCATCTTATCGCCCAACCCCATACTGGCGGCCGAACTGACAAGACTAGATAATTCTGAATCAGCAATCGCGCTACAGCACAGCATTCCTGACCCCTAAAAAATTTGTAGCGATACTACAAAAACATCGTGTTCAAATCTACCAAACTGGTCAAAAAACGTTCTTTTAAGGCAAAAAAGTAGTAAAACTACAGGGAATTACTTACTCAATTTTGATCGCCGACGCGACCGCTCCAGTCGCGCCTCCTCCTTACCATAATCAGACACTACCTCTTCGACATAGCTCAGATGATCATACGCAGCTTGCCTTGCCAGCTCGGGCTTGCCATCAAAGATCGCCTTCATCAACACCTCATGCTGACCATGGATCTTGGAACGATGCCCCCGCTGCGGATAGACGTGCTCGAGGTTTTGAATGATATTTTTTTCCACCAACCCCAGCAGCGCCCGCATCGTGTGGAGCAATACCGAGTTGTGCGAGGCTTCAGCGATACGCAGATGAAATTCAACATCGGCCTTCACCTCCTGCTCAAACGCCTTCTCGACATGAAAAATTTCCAGTTCCTGATAAATCGATTGAATCGCCTTGCGATCAGCTTCAGTACTACGCAGCGCAGCGTAATAAGCCGCCACACCCTCGAGCGCCTGGCGAAACTCCAGCAGATCAGCCTGCGCTTCTGGATGGGTCGTGAACAACGCCAGCAGCGGGTCAGCGTAACCACCACCCAACTCAGCCGAAACAAAAGTACCGCCCCCCTGACGACTGACCAGCAACCCCTTGGCCACCAGTTTTTGCACCGCCTCACGCAATGACGGCCGTGACACCTCGAACTGTTTCGCCAGCTCGCGCTCCGACAGCAACTTTTGCCCGGGTTTTAGACTACCCTCAAGAATCATGCTTTCCAGATCGTCGGCGATCACATCAGAGATCTTGGGCTGCTTTACACGGTTGTAATTCATCTAACGTATCCGAATTTCTTATCAACAAAACCTGGTGTATTGGTAATACCAATTTATAGCTGGTCATTTATAACACATCCACAACATTTTTCAACAACCAACCCATACCATCAACGAAGTTAAAAACACGTAATAAATAAGAGAATCAAAAAAATAAACAAATCGTTTTAAAACAAGAACATGCTAGACCACTAGACTAAAGTATAACCAATACAAGCATACCAAACTTGACACCAAGCTCGTTCAAAACTAGGGTATGACCTCCAGATCAATAGTGGTATTACCAATTTACCACTCGAAGAATCAGATCAGCCGCAGTATCTATAACAACAAAGAACACTTGAGGATGTACTATGAGAAAGCTTGCTCGTACCGCCGCTACAGCCGTCGCAATGACTGCCGCGATCAGCGCTATCGCCCCAGCCAGCGCTGCCGAGAAGACCCTGCTTAAAACCCCGATCGCTTTTGGCTCACACCTGCCAGCGCTAGGCACCCCGATCAAGTGGGTCTCCGACCAGCTGCCGCTGATGAGCAGCAATAAACTGAAGATGAAGATCTACGAGCCGGGCAAGCTCGTTGCGCCACCTGAGATCCTTGGCGCCGTTTCCAGTGGCAAAGTCAACTCCGGTTACGCCACTGCCGGTTACTGGCAGGGCAAGATGCCAGCGGCTGCACTGTTCTCAGCTGTTCCCTTCGGCCCCGAAGCCGGTGAGTATCTGGCGTGGATGTATTACGGCAACGGTCTGAAACTGTATCAAGAGATGTACGACACCGCCGGCTACAACGTTAAAGTACTGCCTTGCGCGATCATCTCACCCGAGACATCAGGCTGGTTCAAGAAGCCGATCAACTCTCCTGAAGACCTGAAGGGGCTGAACATGCGCTTCTTCGGTCTGGGTGCCAGCGTGATGGAGAAGTTGGGTGTCAGCACCTCGCAACTGCCGGGCGGCGAGATCTTCGGCGCTCTGGAAAAAGGTGCTATCGATGCGTCTGAGTTCTCTCAGCCAGCGATCGATCAGCGT
>JBFFKD010000187.1:0-5612 GCA_041555595.1 Motiliproteus sp. | reverse complement strand
GAATTATGTATTTGGGGAGTAGTGAGACTATCAAACAAGGGGTGATGGCGGGGCTGGGGATCTCGATCCTGTCGCGCTTTAGTATGGCGCTGGAGTTGGCAACGGGGTGTCTGGTCAGCTTAGACGTCGAGTCCTTTCCGATCGTACGAACCTGGTGCATCGTGCATCCAGAAGACAAGCGCCTTTCACCGGCGGCGCAGGCGTTTATCGATTACATTCTTAATCATGAGGAGCAGGTTAAGCAGATAATTAATAATCGTTTTATGGGAGCTGAATTGCCGGAGCAGTGAACGCCTGATACAGGCGTTGTTACCGCTTTGTCGTTGTTAAGGGTTAGCCGTTAAAGCCGTGATCTTCGTGGAGTACTTTGCCTTCTGCCGCTTCGCGTGCCAGGTCGTCGACCCGCTCGTTCTCTGGGTGGCCGCTGTGGCCTTTAACCCAGCGCCAATCAACATTTTGTTGTTGTGATAGGGCGTCAAGCCGCTGCCATAAGTCGACATTTTTGACCGGCTGTCGGCTGGCAGTCTTCCAGCCCTTTTTCTTCCAGCCATGAATCCACTGAGTGATCCCCTGGCGGACGTACTGGCTATCGGTGGTGAGTATGACGTCGCACCGTTCGCTCAGAGTCGCTAGCGCTTCAATGGCGCCAAGCAGTTCCATCCGGTTGTTGGTGGTGAGTTTAAAGCCCTGACTAAGCTCTTTACGATGGTCTTTGTAGAGCAGCAATGCACCGTAGCCACCGGGGCCCGGGTTGCCGAGGCAGGATCCATCGGTATAGATTTTTATCTGTTTCAGCTCGCTCAAGATGATGCCCCACAACAACCACATAATGAATAAGCGGGCCATTGTAGCCACTCAGGCTGTGATAATATAGCGCCCCTTAGACAAGGCGCATTCTCGACAGGAGTGATCGATGCGACAGATAGTACTGGATACAGAAACTACCGGAATCGAACCATCACAGGGGCACCGAATCATCGAGATCGGTTGTGTCGAGATGGTTAATCGGCGTCTGACCGGGCGTACTTACCATCGGTATGTGAATCCTCAGCGTGATGTGCCCGAAGATGCGATCAAGATTCACGGCATTACCAACGAATTTCTGCTCGACAAACCTCTGTTCAAGGATGTGATGCACGAGTTTCAGGAGTTCATTCGCGGAGCTGAGCTGATCATCCACAATGCACCGTTTGACGTTGGCTTTCTGAATCATGAATTTGCTCTGGCCGGTCCCGCTAACGGCTCGATTGATGATCTGGCTACCGTGCTTGATACCTTGGCGATGGCGAGAAAGATGCGGCCGGGGCAGCGCAATACCCTCGATGCGCTCTGTCGGGAGTATATGATCGACAATACTCAGCGAACGCTACATGGCGCCTTGCTCGATTCCGAGATTCTAGCCGACGTTTATCTGATGATGACAGGCGGTCAGACCAGTCTGGTGCTGGGTCACAGTGGCGATGCCGATGGCGAAGCGGGAGCCATTCGACCGGTTGAGCCGGGTAAATATAACTTGCCGTTGGTGACGGCCTCCGCGCAGGAGTTGCAAGCACATGAGGCGATGCTTGACCGGCTTGATAAAAAGAGTGGTGGTTCAGTCTGGCGCTCGTTGTCGAATGACGGATCGGAGACGCTGCAATGACACTGGGTAAGCGCTGGTTAATGCTCATTAGTGGGTTGTTGGCGTTGTTAAGTGGGGCGTATAGCTGGGGGCAGAATACGGAACAAAGCGCTAGCCAATCGTCGGTGCCGCTGATCGAGCAGCTTAAATTTGCCGCGGTTGAGGTACTGGTTTACACCGATCAGTTGCGACGCTTTGAAGGGACGCGTTGTCGAACCAGTGTACTGTCTAATTATGACATTGTAGCGGCCCAGCAGCGTTTGCTGGAGCAGCTCAACCCCTTACACAGGCAGCAGTTTGAGCAGCTTTTTAGTTCGGCCCAGATCAAACGATTGCTAACCGAAAACGGTTCCGGAATTGAAGCGATGCTGGGACCTCAACAGCTACTGGGCGGTGGTGAGGCTCTGAATGCCGAGCAGCAAGCTGCCTGTCGGGAGCTGGGGTCGGTATTTCAGGATAACTACCTGCAGAGCCAGGCAGATCTACAGCAGTTGCTGAGTCGCTATCAGCGATGATGGAATGTCATTGTTGAAGCGGGCTAATTGCTGGCAGTTAGGATCAATCCATCAGCTGATTGATTTTTGATTTCAGTTTTTTATCCAGTGTGCGGATCAGCTCAATTTTCTCTTCTAATGTTTCGTTGAGATAGTGGTTGATCGATGTGATCTGCTTCTGGATCTGATGCAGTTGTTCAGCTTCGGCCCCTGTTAGACAAGGTTGAGCCTGGTCGGGCAGGACAGGCGCTGTTGGATGGGGGGATCGGTTGACGACGGGTGCACGCACCAGCGCAACATCGGGGTTTAGCTCTTCGTCTAACTCCTGAGCGACGGTGTTAACCGCATCGACTGTGATGGTGGTGATCTCTTCGAGGTAGCAAAACAGTAACAGTCGATCACAAAAGATATTAATGCGCCGAGGGACACCGCCAGTATGGTTGTGGATGATGGCGAAACTGATATCGGTAAACTTCGGGTTTTGAGCCCAGCCCGCCACCGACAAACGCCAGACTATGTACTCTTTTACTTCTGCCGCCTGCAGCGGCTTGAGGTGGCAAGACGCAATGATCCGTTGGCGGAACTGCTCCATATTGGCTTGCTGGATAATGGCCCGCAGTTCCGGTTGACCCAGTAGAAAGCTTTGTAGCAGAGGCCCATCGGTAAGTTGAAAATTGGACAGCATACGCAGCTCTTCGATCGCATCGGCGGGCAGGTTTTGCGCCTCATCAACCACCAGTAGTACGCGCTTACCTGCATGGTGAACCGACTGCAAAAAGTCATGAAATTGCTGTAGAAGAACGGCTTTTGCCTTCCCTTCAGCCGGTAGGCCGAATGAGCTGCAGATCATGCGTAGCAGGTCATCAGCCTCCAGTTTAGTGGTGACCAATTGTGTAGCGATAACATTTTTACTGTCGATATTTCTGAGAAGATTACGCATCAGCGTGGTTTTACCGGTACCGATTTCACCGGTGATGACAATAAAACCTTCACCTTGACCGAGGCCGTATTGCAGGTATGACATCGCCCGCTTATGGCCGGAGCTTGAGAAGAAAAACTCCGGATCTGGGCTGAGCTGGAACGGCTTGGTGATTAAGCCGAAATGGGATTCATACATCTGCTGATCTCGTGGCAGGGATAGATATATTTTGCGTTCATTAAAAGCTCTGGTTGAAACGAACGCCGGCACCGTACTCATCATATTCACGGCTGCTATCGTCGGAGCTAAGTTGATTAAATCGTAATGTCAGGTCAACTGTAGCGTCCGGGCTCAGGTTGCGACTCATACTCAGATTAACGCCTTGACGGTAGTCACGCTCGGATAGTGCGGCATTGGAATCGGGTTCGAGTGCCGACCAGGTGTAGTTAATGTTGATGCTGGTTCGGCCGGATAACCTCAACCCGCCGCCGAAATTGACGCCCCAATCCTTTTCCACTCGGTTGGTTAAATCTTGAAACTTGCGCTGATTACCAAACAGACTCAATGATAGGCTGCTCTTACTGTAAGAGTAGCGGTAATCAGCGTTGAATGAGTCATTGATGAAGCGTCCCACATTGAGCGAGGGGAATAGACCTATGCCGAGGTCGACCACTTCGCTGGGATTGATCTGTTCAGCGCTGTTGATGGCAACCGAGCGGCACTCGGGTGAGCTGGCGTTGCCGCCTGGACAGACTAGAAAGGCTAATCCGGGGATTAGCAACTCCTGCCGGACACTGCTAAGCCGTTGCTGGTAAGACAGCATGATCGAACTGCGTTTACGCCGTAAATTGAACGTCAGACCTCGGCTGTTGGTGGCTTGCAGTTGATCGCTATAGTAGATCTCCACAGTGGCGCGCGGGTTGGGTGACCAAGTCAGTCCGCTCGACCAGAATGATCCAGCAGAAACATCGTCATCGGTTGGGTTATCCAGATGGTTATCGATATAACCCCCACCCAACCGCAGGTCGAGTTGGCGGCTGAAACGGTAGCCTAGCTGCGCCTCGACCGCATCTTCTTTGGTTAGCGATGCGCCATGGCGTGACTTGGCACCACTTTGGCGGGTGTCCAGTGTCCAATAAATCTTATTGGGGTTGTCTCGGGTATCTAGCGAGAAGTTGTAACTGAGTCCTTCGTTATTTTCGGCGCCGGTTTTGTACAGTACCGCATCGTAGGTCGTGCTAAGGCCGAGATTGGTATAATCACCAACCCGCTGCTGCCAGCGTGGACTCAATACGAAGGTCAGGGTGTTGGTGAAGTTGTCGGGGTCTAGCATAGAAACACCGCTACCCGCATTGCGGTTGTCGATCAGTTTTTGACTCGCAGTGGCACGAGTATCGATAAATAGGTGATCTTCGACCAGCTCAGCATTGGCGAATGCGTTCAAGCTATGGTGGTAATCATTGCTACGGTCGCTGCCGCTGTATTCCACCAGCTGCAGTTGGTAGGCAACACCGGAGCTGAGGTAGCGTCCCTGACGGCTGATATCGATGCCCGGAGAGACACGGGTGATAACGCTTTCGATTTCATCGCTGGAGGATAGCTCAAGATTGTTGGTGTAATTAAGTCCAAGCGCTAGGGTTGGGTTGATATCCCAATCCTTGGTCTGCTCCGCATAGGAGGGTACTGACACGAGTGGCAGGGATAGCAGGGACAGCGTGACACCAAACTTAGCTGCTCGCGTAGTAGTAGCCATAATACTCCCTTCTGCGACTGTTTGATTTGTTCAGTACCAAGCCGACCGCCATATTGGGATCGAGCAGACTGAGCGCCTGCTGTAATTGTGGGTGGGTGGTACGCTCTTCCTCGACCACGACTACCGCTTGACCGGTCATCTGTGCCAGCACATTGGTTTCACTGGCACCGAGTAACGGTGAGGTGTCAAAAATAACAATGCGATCCGGATAGCGAACCGATAGCTCTTTCATAAAGAGCTTCATTTTATCGCTGGCAATCATCTCGTTGGAGTGATGGTGCCGGCGGCCGGCGGTGATGAGTTTGAGATTGGGGATGTTGGTGTTGAGGATAATATCAGAGACTTCCGCTTTGCCGGTCAGATAGTCCATTAGTCCCGCCTGCTCTGGAATTCCTAAGCGTTCACAAACATGGGGTTTGATAACGTCGGCATCGACTAGCAGTACTTTGCGATCCTCCTCTAGGGTCATGCTTATCGCTAGATTGACGGTGGTAAAGGTTTTGCCTTCACCCGAAAAGCTGCTCGAAACCATCACCAGGTTGGGCTGATTCAAGGTGCTGGCACCAGGGCCGAAGGCATTGTTGAGGAGTGGCCGCTTGATGTAGCGGTACTCCTCTTTAATTTGGGTGAAATTTTCGGTGGGCGTTACCATGCCCAGCGCTTCCAACCGTTGAATGTCGATATTGACCGATAGCGGGTTATCACCATGCGATGATTTTTCTGCGGCCTGAGTCAGATCTTCGGATGGTGGTTGGTAATGATTAGTGGATTTTAACGAGGCTGGCGGCGGTGGGGCGGTAGTAAGCCTTTGGGATGCGTCCGACT
>JBFFKD010000186.1:0-5614 GCA_041555595.1 Motiliproteus sp. | reverse complement strand
CTGGCGGCGGGCCAGATCAGTTACGAGAACGCCTTGGCATTGGCCATCGGGGCCAATATCGGTACCACCATTACGGCCATCATCGGGGCGATGGGTTCCAATGCGCAGGGGCGACGGTTGGCCGGTGCGCACCTGATCTTTAACGTCAGCACTGGTGTGGTTGCCATTGCGTTGATCACTCCTCTGGTGATGGCGGTTGACGGCATCAGCCAGTGGGTCGGTATCGGCGAGCGCGACTTTACCCTCAAGCTGGCGGTGTTCCACACCCTGTTCAATCTGCTGGGGGTGGCGTTGATGTTACCGTTGATCAAGTACATGGTTAGCTGGCTCAATCGAGTGATTAAAGACAAGAAGATCGAGGTGGAGCAGCCGATGTATATGGTCGCTTCGTCGGTGCAGTTTCCCGATACTGCGGTGGAGGCGGTGCGTAAGGAGACCAACCGGGTATACGATAATGCCCGCGATATCATTATCGCCGGTCTCGGGATGCAGAAAACGTTGGTGCTGGGTGAGTCCGATCTAGATAAACCGCTCAATGCTCAGAGTAAAGTCAGCCGGGTCAATATCGATGACCTGTATCGGCGCCGGGTCAAATCACTGTTCAGTGCCATCATCGCTTTTATTAGTGACGCCTCCTTTACCTGGAAAGAACAGCAGTCAGGCAGCCTGCACTGGTTACGCGATGCTAATAGCAGCATCGTCGAGTCAGTTAAGGCTTGCAAACATCTGCAGAAAAATATGCTGCGCTACCTGTTATCCGATAATTATCAGATCCGGCGGGAGTATAACCAACTGCGGATTCGAGTCGCGCTGCTGCTACGTCAGCTAGAGCAGATTCGAAGCGACGATCAGGATGACAATTCGTTGTTGAGTCTGGATGAGATTCGACTGTCATTGCTGGAGTGGGACAAACGGCAGAATCTGCGTTATTACCAGCTGATTCGTGAAGGTAAGATCACGCCGGAGATGGGCAGTTCGCTGATCAACGATGCCAGTTATGTCGATGATATCCACAACAGTTTACTGGCGATGGCATCAACCCTATTTAGTCAGGCAGCCGAGCGGCATCGCAGTTCGGTTGAACGCGAGCTATCGTTGGATGATGCTGAACTTGATGAAATTCTAGGGGCGGCTGAACAGGCGCGGCAACAGCAACTGAAACAGGAACGGACAGTACAGTGAAAACTACAAAACTGATCGATCGAATCCGGGCGCTGTTTAATGCCGATCTGCGCCATAGCCTCAATAAGCAACAATCACTACACGAGGTGTTGGAGCAGCTGCGTGCTAAAGAGAAAAAACTGCAGGCGGAGCTAGAGTTTGAGCAGGACCCGGATCGCCGTGAAAAAATGCAACTCAAGGCCGATCTGGTGCATTCGCAACGCAAGAAAGGGGTGGCTTTGCTTAAGCAGGTACAGGAGGATGCCGCCGAACGCGAGGGTAAGTCAGAAAAGCCTGCCGATCAATAATGCTGATTCCGGTCTTCGGGCCGGCTCACAATGGCTATAGCTAATGCTGTGATCTGCTCTGCTTGCGCATGTTAGCTGTGTGGCTGTAGTTGCCTGGGGAAAACAGAACAGAGCAGCTGACCGCATGCGGGCTGAAGTTGGCTCCAATGAGCGATTGAGAGCTCCAGCTGTACCAAACTGCAGGTGGGGAGCCGGTCAAATCGATCCAGCGGTTCCTCGATCAGTTCATTGCACAGTTCCAGCATTGCCGGGTTGTGGCCGACCAGTGCGACGCTGTCGAGCCGCTGATCCAAGGCGCTGACAAACTGCCATAATGATCGCCAGTCGAAACTATATAACTCGGTGGTTTCGATCACCTCAGTATTATGGGTTAACGATGGGTTCAACCTCTGGGCTGTGGTCAGCGCCCGGCAAGCACTGCTGCTGTAGAGCTGATCTACCCTGATCTGCTGATCACTGAGCCAATGCCGTATCAGTTCTATACTGCCAGTGCCCCTTTTGTTCAACGGCCGATCATGATCGGATAGCTGTGGCTGTTTCCAGCTCGATTTGGCATGACGGACCACAATCAACTGTTTCATGGTGTGACTATTGAGCGGAAGGGTTTGTTTTCATACGGTAAGGCTAGTCTTGATTATTTAATAAGCATGATTGATCAACGTGAGGCTTTATGGATCTGGAAAAATCGGACTCGAAACAAGCAGAGCCCAGCCCAATGGATTTGACTCGGGCTGTTTCGCATAACGAGGGCTCACAGAGCAACGAGCAGTCTGCTGTCGTGGCAGAGGAGACTGCCGTGGCCTCACCTCAAACCGAGCCGAACGCGCCGGAGTCCGAGCCGGGGAGTGTCACGGCGAGCGCCGCCAATATCGAATTGGAACTGGTGCCGTCGGTCGAAGTGCCGGTGAAAGACAGGCCTGACCTGAACGACAGCCGTTACTACCTTAACCGTCACCTGAGCCACCTTGAGTTCAACCGTCGGGTGCTCGACCAGTCGCTCGATGAAAGCCATCCGCTGATGGAACGGTTGATGTTTCTGCTGATTTTCTCTGGCAATCTGGATGAGTTCTTCGAGATTCGGGTGGCCGAACTACGCCATCAGGTTAAGTTTGGACGGGAGCAGTCGGGTGCCGATAATATCCACCCGCAGGCGCTGCTGCAGGAGCTATGCGGCCGCTGCCATGAACTGGTGGCCCGCCAATATAAAATTCTTAATGAGGTGTTGTTTCCGGCGCTTAATGATAACCAGATCTTCTTTCTGCGCCGCAGCGAGTGGAGCGAATCGCAGACCGGTTGGATCCGAGAGTACTTTGAGGACAATATTTTGCCGGTGATCAGCCCGCTCGGGCTTGACCCGTCGCACCCGTTTCCGCGCCTGGTTAATAAGAGCCTGAATTTTATTGTTCAGCTCGACGGCAAGGATGCATTCGGCCGTGATAGCGGGATGGCGATTATCCCCGCGCCACGCTCATTACCGCGAGTGATCCGGATCCCGGCAGAGGTCAGCCCCGGTCAGGGTGATTATTTTGTGTTTCTGTCATCGATCATTCATGAATTTGCCGACAGCCTGTTTCCTGGCATGGCAGTGCAGGGGTGCTACCAGTTCCGATTGACCCGGAATGCCGATCTGGATTTTGACCAGAATGAAGTTGAGGATCTGGCCCTGACACTGCGCGGCGAGCTGCACAGTCGCCATTACGGCGATGCGGTGCGGTTGGAGGTGGCGCAAAAGTGTCCCGAGCCGTTAATGCAGTTCCTGTTGCAGCAGTACAACCTGAATCAGGATGAACTCTATCTGGTCGATGGCCCGGTCAATCTGACCCGAATGATGAGTTTAGTCGACTTGATTGACCGGCCGGTGCTGAAGTTTGCACCGTTCAGTCCCGGCCTGCCCAAGCGGCTGCGCAATAGCGCCAACCTGTTCGATGCCCTGAAGCAGGGAGATGTGCTGCTACACCACCCGTTTGAATCGTTCACCCCGGTACTCGATCTGCTGCGGCAGGCGGCGGTGGATCCGAATGTGTTGTCGATCCGGCAGACGCTATATCGCACCGGGGCCGACTCTGAGATCGTCACTGCGCTGGTCGATGCTGCCCGAAATGGCAAGGAGGTCACGGCGGTGATAGAGCTGCGGGCACGTTTCGACGAGGCCAACAACCTGGCACTGGCCAGCAGGCTGCAAGAGGCTGGCGCCCTGGTGGTGTACGGGGTCGTGGGCTATAAAACCCACGCTAAGATGGCGCTGATCGTGCGACGGGAAGAGGGTCGGTTTGTGCATTATGTGCATCTGGGAACCGGTAACTACCATTCGGGCAATGCCCGGATCTACACCGACTACAGCCTGCTGACATGTAATCCCGAGATCGGTGAAGATGTACAGAAGATGTTTCAGCAGCTAACCGGAATGGGCAAGATACTGCGGTTGAAACGGCTGCTTAATGCGCCGTTCACGCTGCATAAGTCGATGCTTGAAATGATAGCGGGTGAAGCCAAGGTGGCTAAAGAGGGGCGACCGGCGCGGATTATCATCAAGGTCAATGGTTTGACCGAACCGAAGCTGATCAAGGCGCTATACAAGGCCTCGCAGGCGGGTGTCCAGATAGACCTGATTGTCCGCAGCATGTGCTGCTTGCGACCCGGTATCGTTGGGGTATCGGAGAATATCCGGGTGCGTTCCATTGTCGGGCGTTTTCTCGAACATAGCCGATGTTATTGGTTTTATAACGACGGAGAACCGCTTGCCTTCTGTTCCAGTGCCGACTTTATGGAGCGTAATATGCTGAATCGGGTTGAGGTCTGTTTTCCTCTGATGGGCAGCAAACTGGCGCAACGGGTGCTGAAAGACCTTGAACTGCTGTTGGCTGATAACACCCAAGCCTGGCTATTGCACGATGACGGCGCCTACAGTCGCAGCCAGCGCAGCGAAGGGGAGGAGCCGGTCAGCGCTCAAGCCGCGCTGCTGGCCAAGTTTGGTTACTGATCGGCTGCGCTCTTTGCGCTGACGGCGGTTGATGTCGGCTGGTCACGGATCTCTCTCGGATCTGTGATGGCAGTTCAAGGGCCATTGCTGTAGGTGTTTTTGTTGGCGCGCCTTAGCGTGCGCTAGGATCTGCCGCTGCTGTTGCTCGGATGATCCATTCCACTGTTTGATCTCTTCGATGCTGCGGAAGCAGCCCAGGCAGATATCCCGCTGATCAAGGCAGCAGTTACGGATACAGGGCGAGCGGATCTGGGACATTGGGCGATCTCAAATTGATGCTGCAGGTTAGTGCTGTAGCTTCAGACCGCATACAGGCTGTGACGTTGCAGTAAACCGCAAGACTTCAGTTTATGTGCAGGCTCAAACGCCTAGTCGGCGTTAACAGAACTGGAGCCGGATATCGATCGCTTTGAGGTAATCTGCTTCCTGTTCGAGCTGGGTTTGGGTTAGCGGGTGATCGTCGAGCCAACCGCCGGGTAGCTTTAGGCACAATAGATCCCCTTCGACGTCTAGTTGGATCGCGGGTACCTGCTCCGGCACACGGCTGTGGTTGAACAGCACTGCCAGTCGTAGCAGCACCGATAACCAGCGTAGAATCTGGCGTCGCATCGGTCGGAAGGCTTGCAGCTCGGTCAACGGCAGCTTGCGGCGATGGGCGCGAACCAGTAACGCCAGTTGCAGCTGCTCGCTCTGGCTGAAGCCGAGCATGTCCGAGTGTTCGATCAGATAAGCGCCGTGCTTCTGGAACTGACTGTGCGAGATGGACAGTCCCGCCTCATGCAGCCGGGCGGCCCAGCTGATCAGGCTGCGGTAGCTATCGGTGGCCAGCGCAGTCTGCTCCAGACAGGCCAGCGCGGTGTGCTCCACCGCAGCCGAGTGCTCGGTATCGATATGGTAGCGCTGCATCATCGAGTCGATGCTGCGCTGGCGGACATCTTCGTGTTGGCGTCGGCCGATCATCTCATACAGCAACCCTTCGCGCAGCGCACCCGAGGAAAATCGCAGCCTGTCGACATCTAGCGTCTTGAATATTGCGATCAGGATCGCCAGTCCCCCTGGCAGTACTCGGGCGCGCAGCGGTTTCAGGCTGTCGAATTTGATCGCGTCGATACTGCCGCATTCCAGCAGTTGCTGTTTCAGTGCGTTGAGCTTGAGCAGGGTCAGG
>JBFFKD010000185.1:0-5622 GCA_041555595.1 Motiliproteus sp. | reverse complement strand
GGCCTATCACCCAGTCTGAGCATCCTGTCGAGGCTTTGAAGGCGGCCGTGGCTGAGATCGAAAATGTAGGCTAAGCTCAAATCTCATCCATTGAGGGATGTGAATAGATCAGATTAATGATCACACAATAGATCAGACAGGGAGTGTCACTATGATTGAGCGTATTAAGTTTGTGCTGTTGGCTGTGTTGATTGGGTTGTCGTTGCAGGTCGCTGCGGCTGGAGTCGATATTAATACCGCTTCGGCCGAGCAGATGGCGGAGGGCTTAAACGGAATCGGTTTGGTGAAAGCGCAGGAGATCGTTCGTTATCGCCAGCTTAACGGGCCGTTTGAGTCGATCGATCAGCTGGTCGCAGTCAAAGGTGTTGGTCAAGGCTTGTTAGAGCGCAATCGTGAGCGGCTTGAAATATCCGCAGCGGCAGCTAAGAAAACGGTATCCACAAGTAATTAGGTCGGGTGGATATTGGTCGCTGAGTTGTTGAGTTTTAATTGTGTTTCAAGTCTTGTTGTTTAAAGCGTAGGCGGCGCAATTCGAAAGAGTTGCGCCGTTTTTGTTGGTTTGAGCGTCGGTTAGCTGGCTAGTTTTTGAGCCTGTTGCTCTAGTCGCTGTTTGATCTCGATATAACGCGGAGTTTTTCCGACATCTTCATAGACTGGGTCATCCTCTTCGATCCTGATGATGTTGCGTCCCTGGACATAAGGCATTTTTTGCTCGCTCTCCTTAATTGCTGCGCTGATTAGGTTGGCGATGATGTCGTTGAGCGGGAGCTGGTAAAGTTCGGCTAGGGTTTCCAGTTTGATAACGTCCTCACGTTGTACTGCGATTTCGTAGTCAATCTGAGGGCGGTGTTCGACCAGGTGTTGTTCCCAAGCCTGGAGCATTTGACTAATTGGACTGTTGGGCATGATACAACCTCATTTACGGCAGCTGCAGATCCTGTCAGTTTAGTCGGCATTTGGTTGTTTGTTGTGCGGTTGTTTGGCTCCCCCTGCAGTTTCGATGACCCCTCTGAACACGTTGTTGGCCGTAATCGAAGTCGAATTCGGATTGAGTGGGTCGCTGCTTCCTGAAGGCTGTCAGGGAATTATCCAAGATATGTTGCGGTGGCTCTATTAACCGGCGCAGCAGCTAACTATAATGGCTCGTTTTTACTCAAACTATTGGTGAATTTACATGGCAATTGAACGCACACTCTCAATCATCAAGCCTGATGCGGTTGCAAAGAACGTTATCGGTAAGATCTACAGCCGTTTCGAATCTAACGGTCTGAAAATTGTTGAAGCTAAAATGCTGACTTTGACCGACGAACTGGCGGGTGGTTTTTACGCTGAGCACAAGGGTCGTCCTTTTTACGATGATCTGGTTAAATTCATGACCTCTGGTCCTGTTATTGTCCAGGCTCTGGAAGGCGAGAACGCTATCGCAAAGAATCGTGATCTGATGGGGGCAACCAACCCTAAAGAAGCGGAAGCGGGAACTATCCGCGCTGACTTCGCTGAGTCTATCGATGCTAACGCTGTGCACGGTTCAGATTCTGCTGAGTCTGCTGCTCGCGAAATCGCGTACTTCTTCGGCGGTTAATACTGCTTAAACGTGCGGGGATTGCCCCGCACGTGTTGTTTTTTGGAATCTGGTCATGGCTCAATCCGCAGAAAAGATAAATTTGCTGGGACTGTCGAAAAGCAAAATGGAATTGTTTTTCGAGAGCATCGGTGAAAAGAAGTTTCGCGCGACTCAGGTGATTAAGTGGATCCATCAAAACGGCGTTGACGATTTTGATGAAATGACTAACGTCAGCAAGGCACTTCGTACCAAGCTGAAAGCGATCGCTGAGGTTCGAGCGCCAGAGATCGCCTATCAGGATATCTCCAAAGATGGCACCCGTAAGTGGGTGTTGAGGCTCGACGGCGGTAGTTCGGTTGAGATGGTGTTGATTCCTGAAGGCGATCGCGCCACGCTTTGTGTCTCATCGCAGATTGGTTGTTCGCTCGATTGCAGCTTTTGCTCGACCGGCAAACAGGGGTTTAATCGCAATCTGACCGCCGCTGAAGTGATCGGTCAGTTGCGGGTCGCTATATTGTCGTTTGGTCCGATTGATCCCGCCTCTGAAAAGCGTCGGGTCTCCAATGTGGTGATGATGGGTATGGGCGAACCACTGATGAATTTTGATCCGGTTGTCGATGCGATGTCATTGATGATGGAGGACAACGCCTACGGTCTGTCTAAGCGTCGGGTTACCTTGAGTACAGCGGGGCTGGTGCCGGCGATCGATAAGTTAAGCGAGGTCGCCGATGTGTCATTGGCGCTATCATTGCACGCTCCTATCGATGAACTTCGTGATCAGTTGGTGCCGCTCAATAAGCGTTACCCGATCAAAGAAGTATTGGCTGCGACCAAGCGTTATCTGGCTAGCTGTAATGATAAGCGGGTGGCGACGATCGAATATACCCTGATCGACGGGGTCAACGACCATCCAGAGCATGCCCGGGCGTTGGTAAAATTGTTGAAGGATCTGCCGTGTAAGTTGAACCTTATTCCCTTCAACCCGTTTCCAAATTCCGATTATCGTCGCTCCAAGCGAGAAGCGATTGAACGGTTTAAAGAGATCACTACCTACTCGGGGTTGATTACGACAGTACGTAGTACTCGTGGTGACGATATTGACGCTGCTTGCGGTCAGTTGGTAGGTAGGGTTGACGATCGCACAAGGCGCAGTAAAAAATATATCCCGATTGTACAAGAAAGTTCGGTTGGCGGTTCTTAAATCAAGGAGAGAGCGTGAGATTTCAACAGGCTATAGCCCTGGCTGTTTTATTGTTGAGCGGTTGTGCGGTTCAGGAAAGTTCAACATATCAACAGAAATCGATCTCTGAACGAGTCGATGCCTGGGATAATCTGGCCCGTGAATATATTAGGCTGGAGCAATACGAAAACGCCAAGCGACCGTTGAAGCAAGCGTTGGAAATCGATCCAAAGTCGGCTAACACGCTTATGTTGATGGCGTTCGTATTTCAGCGTCAAGGCGAGAATGTGATTGCCGAAGAGTATTATCGTAAGGCGTTGGATGGCGCCCCGAATGATGCGATGATTCATAATAATTACGGTATCTTCTTGATGTTCGATCAGCGCTACGCTGAAGCCTGCGACCATTTTTCGCTGGCTGCTCAGGACTCGCTATACAATCAGCGAACTCAAGCGTTGGAAAATCTAGCTAGTTGTTACAGCCGTTCGGGGCAGGCCGATCAAGCCGAGCAGAGCTATTTGCAGGTGCTGCGTCTGAATCCCAATTCGGCCAATGCGATCATCGAAATGGGCTCGATCGAATTTGAACGGCAGGCGTATGGCAAGGCTTACCAGTATTTTGAGCGCTACTCCGAATTGGTGCGGCTGAATCAAGCCGACTATACCGCTAAGAGTCTCTATCTCGGCGTACTGTTGTCACGTAAGAATAATGACTCGGGTCGATCGGCAACTTTCGCTCTGTTGCTGAAAAATATGTATCCAGAGTCTGTTGAGTATCAACGCTATAAGGAAACTCGTTAGTGTCAGAACAGTCACCGCAATTAGATCCGTCGGATGCAGACAATAGTCAGCTGTCGATGCTGGCCTTAAAAAAAGCACGCGAAGCACAGGCGTTATCGATAGACGATGTTTCTGAGCGGCTAAAAATCTCGGTAGCACATCTCAAAGCGCTGGAGGTTGGGGATGTCGACAAGCTTCCTGGGTTGGCTTTTGCGCGTGGGTATATTCGAACTTACGGTCGATTTTTGGGGCTGGACGCCGATGCGCTCATCCTCGGTTTTAATGCGCAATACGGTAGTGATGCTCGCCGGCAGGTAAAAACGATAAGCCGGGTTAAACCGCAGGCTCAGCTGGGTGATCCGATCATCCGGGTGTCATTGTTTATTTTTGTTCTGGTGATCATCGGCACGAGTGTCTGGTGGTGGCAGGCTCAGATGGGCAAAGATACGGCGCTACTGAAATCTAGCTCTTCGAGTCAGAGCGGTAACGCTGCTACGACGATGGTTGCTCCGTTAGGCACTACTGCGACTGCTGAACCGACTACCGCTGTTGCTACTGAATCCAGCGAGTCAGTTCCAGAAAGTAGTGGTTCTGAGGCTGAGCCAAAGTACCTGACTGAACAGGATATCGCCCAGTTAACGAGTCAATTGGAACAGACCTCGGAGTCTGAGCCTCAAGCCGAAACTATGGCGGTTGCTCAGATCAGTGATTCGTTGGGGCCGTCAGCGGCCGTGACTGCGTCAGTACCTGAAACCGAAGCAGTAGAGACCTCGCGGTTAATGATTCGTTTCAGTGGCGAATGCTGGGTTAGCATCAAAAATAGTGACGGCAAAACGATTTTTGCCAGTCTGCTGGAGGCGGGCGATACGCTGGAGCGTGAATTTAGCTCGCTACCGCTTGAGTTGCTGATCGGTTCGAGCAGTGCAGTCGCTGAAGCTGAGTTTCGTGGTCAGCCGTTAGCGGTGTCTGAGCACAGCAAAAAAGGCGTGGCTCGTCTGACGCTTGAGTAACTTCAATAGAACCCGTTAAGGGTATCTCTTAAGACAACCCCTAAAGACAACCTTGTTAGGAATACGACCTTGGCAAAAATTCAAGCCATTCGTGGCATGAACGATATTTTAGCGGACCAGTCACCGATCTGGCGCTATCTCGAGAGCACTGTTGAGCAAGTGCTTGGGCAATATGCTTACAGCGAAATTCGCCTGCCGATCGTTGAGAAAACCGAGCTATTCAAGCGTTCTATCGGTGAGGTTACCGACATCGTTGAGAAGGAGATGTACACCTTCAATGACCGAAACGATGAGAGCCTGACTCTGCGTCCAGAAGGTACTGCCGGTTGCGTGCGTGCGGCCGAAGAGCATGGCTTGCTGTACAACCAGGTGCAACGACTCTGGTATAAGGGGCCGATGTTCCGTTATGAAAAGCCGCAGAAAGGTCGCTATCGCCAGTTTCATCAGATCGGCGTTGAAACCTTCGGCATGGCCAGTGCCGATATTGATGCCGAGGTGATTCTGTTGTCAGCTCGGCTATGGCAGCAGCTTGGTTTAGCTGAGCACGTTACTCTGCAGCTCAACTCATTGGGTAGCAATCAGGCGCGAGCCGATTATCGCGATGCGTTGGTTGCCTATCTAACCGCTCATATCGATCGGTTGGATGATGACTCCAAGCGCCGGTTACAGAGCAATCCTTTACGTGTGCTCGACTCCAAAGATCTGCAGACCCAGCAGGTGCTCGAAGACGCACCTGTGCTGACAGATTATCTCGATGATGAGTCACGCCAGCACTTTGCTGAACTGTGTCAGGCGTTGGATAGCGCTGGCGTTAAATATCAGCTTAATCCGCGGTTGGTGCGCGGCTTGGATTACTACTGCAAGACCGTGTTTGAATGGGTCACCGATCGCCTTGGTGCCCAGGGAACCGTTTGTGCCGGAGGTCGTTACGATGGCTTGGTTAAGCAGTTAGGCGGTAAGCCGACGCCAGCAGTTGGTTTTGCGATGGGGATTGAACGGTTAGTGCTGTTACTTGAAACGCTGGAGCTTATCCCTGATCATCTTCGTCGTCCGTTAGATCTGTATTTAGCAGCAGAGCAGAAGGGGCTG
>JBFFKD010000184.1:0-5623 GCA_041555595.1 Motiliproteus sp. | reverse complement strand
TAAGGCTCCGGGGCCTGGCGACCTGTTTGATGATTAAGAGGGTGAATTGGGGCAGTCAATGGTTAGTGCCAGAAATCTATTCATAGGCGGCCGACAGAGTGCCGGCCGTGGTGCTGGGGTCAACCGATCACAGTAGCGCCGCGAAGGTTTTATCCAGCAGCTGCATGCTCTCTTCGATCAACGCATCGGTGATGGTCAGCGCCGGTAGGAAGCGGATCACATTGCCGCGAATACCGCACGACAGCAGGATCAGACCGTTGCGCGCCGCTTCGGTAACGATCGCCTTAGTCAGCACGGCGTCAGGACGGTTTACGTCGCCTTCATTAACCAGCTCCATTGCGATCATGGCACCCAGATTGCGGACGTTACCGATCTTGTGCGGATACTTGTTTTGCAGCGTCTTGAGGCTCTCAACGATGCTGGCACCGACCTCGGTCGCTCGTTGGCATAGCTGCTCCTCTTCGATCACATCCAGTACCGCCAATGCTGCCGCGCACCCTAATGGCGAACCGCCGTAGGTGCCGCCCAGACCGCCGGGCATCGGTGCGTCCATGATCTCGGCCTTGCCAACCACTGCTGCGATCGGGAAGCCACCGGCAATCCCTTTGGCCATCGTCATCAGGTCCGGTTCGATACCGGCGTACTCGCTGGCGAACATCTTGCCGGTACGGCCGAAACCGGTCTGGATCTCATCGGCGATCAGCACGATGCCGTGCTGGTCGCACAGCCCACGCAGTGCCTGCATGAACTCGGCCGGAGCCTGATAGAAACCGCCTTCGCCCTGGACTGGCTCGATGATGATCGCCGCCACTCGGGCGGGTTCGATGTCGCAGGTGAATAGGTTGTTCAGCGCCGCCAGTGACTGCTCGACCGTGACACCGTGGTAGGCGTTAGGGAACGGGGCATGGTAGATCTCACCGGGGAACGGGCCGAAGCCGGCTTTGTAAGGTGCTACCTTGCCGGTCAAACCCATGGTCATGTTGGTGCGGCCGTGGAAACCGCCGTTGAAGGCGATCACGCCAGAACGGCCGGTATGGGCACGGGCGATCTTGACGCAGTTCTCAACGGCTTCGGCTCCGGTCGTGACGAAGATTGTCTTTTTCGGTGTATCGCCAGGTGCAGCGGCGTTCAACTTCTCTGCCAGCTCAACGGCTGAAGCGTAAGGGGTGACCATGACACAGGTGTGACTGAACCTCTGCAGCTGCGCTTGGACTGCAGCCTGCACCTTGGGGTGGTTGTGGCCGGTGTTGACCACGGCGATGCCGCTACCCAGGTCGATGTAACGATTGCCTTCGATGTCCCACAACTCGGCGTTGCTGGCCTTTTCAATGTAGGCGTGGGTCAGGGTGCCTTGACCACGGGCGAAAGCGACCTCTTTACGTTGCTGCAGCGATGCGTTGTTCATTGTCTAGTCCTCAGATTCGATCTGCTTTGTTCTTCAGAGATAAGGGGGTGCTATCAGTTGATGCCGCCCATGCACAGGTACTTGATCTCGACGAAGTCTTCGATACCGTACTTGGAACCCTCGCGGCCAATACCGGACTCTTTGATGCCGCCAAACGGTGCCACTTCGGTTGAGATGATGCCTTCGTTGATGCCGATCATGCCGTACTCCAGCTGCTCAGCGACACGCCAGACCCGGCCGATATCACGGGCATAGAAGTACGCAGCCAGACCGAACGGGGTGTCGTTGGCGATACGTACGGCTTCGGCTTCATGGTTGAACCGGAACACCGTGGCGACCGGACCGAAGATCTCTTCGTTGGCGATCTCCATCTCTGGCGTGACATCGGTAAGGATGGTGGGGGCGTAGAAGTTTTCGTTCAGTTCGTCGGTGGCACCCTGTAACACCAGCTGTGCGCCTTCCTTAACCGCGTTGGAGACCAGTCGTTTAACCTTGGTCACCGCCTTGGCGTTGATCAGCGGGCCGGTGGTGATCCCCTCGCCGAAGCCGTCGCCGAGCTGCAGTGCTTTGACGGCGCTGTTGAGTTTAGCGACAAAGGCATCGTGAACCGCATCCTGGACCAGAATGCGGTTGGTGCAGACGCAGGTCTGACCGGCGTTGCGAAACTTTGAGGCCATCACGCCAGCTACTGCTGCATCCAGGTCGGCGTCGTCAAAGACGATAAAGGGCGCGTTGCCGCCCAGCTCGAGCGATACCTTCTTGACCGTATCGGCGCACTGGCGCATCAGTAGCTTGCCGACCGGAGTCGAGCCGGTAAACGACAGTTTGCGAACCCGGCTGTCGTTGCACAGGGTCTTGCCGACGGTCGGTGAATCCATCGTGGTGATGACATTGAACACGCCCGCTGGAATACCGGCCTGAACACTCAATTCGGCCAGCGCCAGCGCCGATAGCGGGGTGTCTTCGCCGGGCTTGACCACAACGGTACAGCCTGCAGCCAGTGCCGGTGCCACCTTGCGAGTGATCATCGCAATCGGGAAGTTCCACGGGGTGATCGCGGCGACAACGCCGATCGGTTGCTTGATGGTGATAATCCGCTTATCGGCACCGTGGGCCGGGATCACGTCACCGTAGACCCGCTTGGCCTCTTCGGCGAACCATTCGATAAAAGAGGCGCCGTAGGCAACTTCGCCTTTAGCCTCAGCCAGTGGTTTACCCTGTTCGGTCGTCATGATGCGGGCCAGATCATCCTGGTTGGACAGGATTAGATCGTGCCAGGCTCGCAGTTTTGTCGCACGCTCTTTGGCGGTTAGCGCGCTCCAGCCGGCCAGTGCCTGATCGGCAGCATCGATCGCCGCGACTGTCTCGGTCGCCCCCATATTGGGTACCTCGGCAATCGGCTCAAGGTTACTCGGGTTGGTTACGCCAAAACGGTTGCCGCTAGCCGCGTCACTCCACTCGCCGTTGATAAAAGCTTGCTGCTTGAGCAAGGCGCTGTTGTTAAGAGTTAGAGTCATAGGATGCTTACCGTTATGGGGGGTAGAAAATAGATTGCTGTACTGTGCGATAACCTGTTGGGTTGCCTCGGTCATTAATGATCCGGTCTGGGGATAGTAAAAGGGGTACTTTGTATGATAAATACTATCGTTCTATAGTTAACATTGATTTCTATCAAACAATGCTATTGCCGGTAGTCGCGATTTCGTTGAATGGAGGTGTTAGATGAAGAAAGACCTGACCATAAAGCTCGGCCAGGTAGCCGATTACGAGATCCGGCTATTGAAAGTGTTTAAGGCGGTGGTTGAGAGTGGCGGTTTTGCGGCGGCGGAGACCGAGCTAAGCATTGGTCGCTCAACAATCAGCATCCACATCGCTAACCTGGAGCAGCGCCTCAACCTGAAACTGTGTCGCCGTGGTCGGGCCGGTTTCGCGTTGACCGAGGAGGGGGGCGAGGTCTACGAGCTGATGAAGGAGCTGTTCTCATCGCTGGAGGCGTTTCGCGCCGGTGTCAACGCTCTGCACGTAGCCCTAACCGGCGAACTGCGGATCATCGCCAGTGATACCGTCTGCATGGACCCACAGGCGCAGATCCCTGAGGCGATCGCCCGTTTTTCGCTCGAGGCTCCCGACGTCAAAGTGCTGCTGGACGTCAAAGCGCTAACCGATATCGAGCGGATGGTGCTCAATGATGAAGCCGATATCGGTTTTATTCCTTTCCATCGTCAATTTGAAGGACTTGATTACAGCCCGCTCTATAGCGATGAGTGCCATCTCTACTGCAGCCGTCAACACCCACTGTATGCAGCCAGCCAGGATGAGGAACTCGATCCAGGTTTCGAGGCGAGGGTATTGGCCAGCAAGGTGGTTCATGCCGGCGTGCAGACCAGCCCCGAGGTCGGTGAACAGCTGGCCGATATGAATAAATCGGCCATCTCCTATTTCTACGAGGCGCGACTGGCGATGATCCTATCGGGCGCCTACACCGGCTTTATGCCGGATAAGTATGTTGCCGATTACGTTGCCGCCAACGAGTTGAAAGCGCTGATCCCGACGGTGAAAAACTACCAGTTAGGCGTGGCTGCGATCACCCGTAGTCATGGTAAGAGCAACCGTGCTCGGGAGCTTTTTATTGCGATCATCCGCGACCAGCATAGTGATACGAAGGCGAGTTAGGGGGCACCTTCGTGCCCTCTAACTGCCGATTTACCGCTAAATAATAGAGCGTCAATCGAAGATAGGGGTCTCAGCCCCGCGGCTCTCGCGGAATCCGCCGCCTCTCTTTTACCTTTATCCAGTGATGTTGATACTTTATGGCAACAGGCGCTTGATGTTCCTGTTTCTGAGTTACAGG
This sequence comes from Motiliproteus sp., assembly GCA_041555595.1. Lineage (GTDB taxonomy): Bacteria > Pseudomonadota > Gammaproteobacteria > Pseudomonadales > Balneatricaceae > Motiliproteus. The sequence goes on along the minus strand of JBFFKD010000184.1, from coordinate 1,367 downwards.
ACTCACACCGGGGCGAACGCTACGGGTCTGTATCGGATCCGTTTGGCCATTATTGGGCCATGGCGTCCAAAATTGAAAACCTCTCTATAGGCGAATTGATTTGCCGTGCGCGGGAGGCTTTGGCTGTCTAATTGGACACGCCTCATACTGTATCGAAGCTGTACACACCGGCAATAGCAGTGAACATCAGTAAACACAGGGGGTGATTGCAGAAACTGTCGAACCATTGAACCCCCTCTGTTGAGGGCGTCTGATAAGCCTTTAGAGTGATCTTCACCCGGCCTTGATGTGAAAACTCGACGACGTGACGAAACTCTCTTTCACAATCGATATGGAGCTGGCGCCATTGTTATCGCAGAGCTGATTTTCCGAAGTATTTCTGCTCCAGATGCTGATACTCCGGTGACTGTTTTAGAAGTTTAAGTTGATCTGAAAACTGCTCGACAAACTGTCGGGGCACCGCCTGCTTGTTGAAACCCACATAGTATCTGCGTTGGAATAATACTGGCTCGGTTATCGCCCTGATCTCTGTGCCCAATGCCATACGATCGACAACAGCACCACCCACATTGCGATAGGTTAGAACCGCGTCGACCCGCCCTCTTGCGAGCATACTGAACAGCTGTGACTCGTCGGAGACTTCCGTCACTTGATCAGAGGAGGCCAGTATAGCCAGTACCTCGGGACTGTATGAATAGCCGCGTACAATTGCCAGGGATAATCGGCCGATGTCTGAAACCTCAGTTATTGGTGGCGACGGTAACCGATCTCGTCGAACAAAGAGTACGCCGGCGTCTATGTGCAGGGGCTCTTCTGGAAAATAAAGAAAGGTTCGACGCGGGGCTGTACGGGTGAGCGTGTAGATGCCATCGACGTTACCCGCCTGCACCTCCCGCTCGGCTCGGGCCCAGGGATAGATGGGTATTGGCGCAACAGCGCGGTTAAGTTTTCCCAGTACGGCCCTAATCAGCTCAGTGGAGAATCCCGTCACTTCGCCCGTTGTTGCGTCGCGATATTCATAGGGTGGCCAATCATCGCTAACCAGTCTCAGTGGCTCGGCGACCAAGGTGACTGGAAAAGTTAGGATCAAAACAAGCACGATGAACGTTTTCATTGGCAAATCCTCCCATTGCTGCCGACTCCTGAAGGTCGACCGGGAACCCAAGACTATAGACTTGGGATTGGCCTAGCTAGCCCCTCAACAGACCTTTGCTGTGTGCGAATGCTAGAGTGTCGTCCAGTATATCCATCAATTCATCGATCTGTGTATGGCCGATGATCAACGGTCCCGCCAGCTCGATGCCACCGATTTCGATATTGCACGGCGGTCGCTATACTTGCTGTAGTGGTTCTATGAGGTCATCAGC
>JBFFKD010000183.1:0-5631 GCA_041555595.1 Motiliproteus sp. | reverse complement strand
GGCGGTTCTGCAAAACCCCGGGGTCAACGCCAGCTGGTATGAATATACAGCAGCACAACAAGAGCAGCGTGTTGGCCAGTGTGGCTACTACCCCAAGGTCGATCTAACGGCTCGAACAGGAAGGGAGAGACAGCGAACCAGCGGAGCTTCAAGCTGGAATAGTTACGCCCCTTCCGGCACAGAATTAACATTAACCCAGATGTTGTTCGATGGGTTTGCCACCCAAAATGAAGTTGAGCGCTTAAGCCAAACCCGCCAAGTCCGCTACTTTGAATTCCTTGACGCCTCAGAAAAGTCCTCTCTAGAGGCTGCACGTGCATATCTGGATACGATGCGTTACCAGCAACTCGTCGAGCTGGCCAAAGAAAACTATGTTGAGCATCACTCTGTTTACAATGATATCGAACGCCGCACCGCTGCAGGGGTTGGCCGCGAAGTGGATCTTGAACAGGCCAGCGCGCGACTATCATTGGCCGAATCTAATCTGCTGACTGAAGCAACCAATCTTCATGATGTTTCTGTTCGCTTCCAGCGCGTTGTGGGCGCGTTACCAGCAAAGACATTACAAGCCCCGGATTTCAACACGAGCTTGATTCCACAGCAACGAGAAGGTGCGATTGGTATTGCCTACACCCGCAGCCCAGCTCTTCAAGCTGCGATGAGGAGAATGGAAGCTGCGGAGGCCGAACTAAAGGTTCGTAAAGCGACAATGATGCCTCAACTCGAGCTGCAGGCATCCACTGAGTTAGATGATCAGGCTAATGGTATACCGGGTAGGACATATCAAGATGGTATCCACTTAGTGCTCAGTTATAACCTCTACAACGGCGGTTCTGACAGTGCTCGTAATCGACAATATATTCAAAAGACCTATGTTGCTCGTGAACAACGTGATCAAGTTTGCCGAGATATCCGTCAGCAGGTAGTCATTGCTCATAATGATATTCAAAGCCTAGAGCAGCAAGTTGGGTATCTGGATCGTAATCAGCTGGCAATCAGCAAAGCTCGAACAGCCTATCGTGATCAGTTCAGTATTGGTCAACGTACACTGCTAGATCTGCTGGATACCGAAAATGAATATTTTGAAGTTCAGCGATCTTACGTCAACGCTGAACATGACCTACAACTTGCCCAGCTACGAACACTTTCCAGCATGGGGCTTCTACTGGAGGGGCTTTCGCAGTCCCTTAAAGGAGAAGATTTATTGGCCCAGCAGGACCTCAAATCCGCGCCTTGCCCAACACAGTTACCAAGCATATATGAGATTGATAAAGATGCCTTGATGGCTGATTTATTACAAGACGAGCGATTTCGTGAGCTAGACGATGGAGGCTTAGCGTTTAGCATGCGGACTCAATTTGCCTTTGGCTCCGCAGAGTTAATCATTGATTACGATAAAGATATCAAAGATGGCGTCGATTTCCTGAAACAAAACCCTGAAATCCAAGCCACTCTTGAAGGACATACCGATAACATTGGATCGGATGCTTATAACCGGGGTTTGTCGATGAAGCGTGCAGAAGCGGTTTATGAGCAAATGGTTGAACAAGGGATAGATCCGAAACGACTCCGAATTATCGGTCGAGGTGAAACTCAACCTATTGCAGATAACGAAACAGAGCAAGGTCGAGAGCTCAATCGCCGAGTGGACCTGGTTATCGAAACGGAGATAGCTCCACCTCAAAACTGAATGGTCCAAAGCATCGTTACAGGTAGATCTTGATCCGCTTAATCTTGTCGCACTGTCATTACGAGCAGACAACCTATGCTGTTTAGCTTGAGGTCACCCACAACACTTGCGCATCCTCTTCGCTGATCGAGATCAGCGCATGCCCCATGCTACCGTCGTAGTAACTGCTGTCGCCGGCTTCCAGATCGGTCGGCTCGTAGAACTCGGTGTAGAAACGCACCTTGCCGCTAAGCACCAGTAAGAACTCTTCGCCGTCGTGTCGCACCCAGCTCGGGTAATCGTCGAAAGAGCGCGAGCGGACGGTCGATTTGTACGGCAACATCCGTTTGTTGATCAGCGGACTGGCCAGCATCTCGTGTTCATACGTCGGGGTAGGATGAACTCGGCCCTGGCCGGCGCGAGTGATGTCGCGGCGACCGGCGCTACGTGATTCCTTGGCACTGGCGAATAACTGCGGGATATCTATGTTCAGACCCTTGGCGAGCTTCTGTACCGCTTGGAATGTCGGCGACAGCTGTTCGTTCTCGATCTTAGACAGGGTCGAGCGAGCCAGACCGGTCCGTTGGCTGGCCTCTTCCAGAGTCAGATTGTGACTGAGACGAATCTCCCGAACTCGCTTGCCCAGTTGCAGCTCGGTAATCTGGCCGTCAACTTCATGCGGTTCGGGGTCGCGTGAGTCCTGCAGCTCTTTGTGACGCTCTTTATCGACCATCGAAGAAGGGTTATGGCTACCAGCCATGTCAGATGCTCCGTTTGCATTAATAAGAAAGGCATTAATGTATACAAGGTAACATCCGCAAAAACCAAAAGTAGATGCAGCTGTTTCCTAAAGTAAACTTCATCAAAGCTTATCGCGTTTCAACCACAAAACCAGCCCTATTTAGCCACCAAATAATAACTATTCAATCATTAACACCGATCAATTGGCGCTCAGAAGCGCCGTTGCACGGCTTTACGTGTTTCCTAAAAAACAGATAAGTTTCGTATAGGAAATATTTGTTGACTGAGTTTCTTCTGAGGTATAACCTGCCAGCCATCAGGTTATTCCGTATTGCACGGCAACCGCCTCAGCGGCCTAAACTGGACAGACCAACGTCCGATGACAGCCACTAACGCGAACATAACAACAATGACTGCGAACTGTTGTCTGAGTAGCACAGCGTCTGAATGGGCATAGCTCCTAAGCAGCGCTTTATCAGAGATAGATTTCGTCAGCGGAGCAACACGATGTCATTGAGTCTTTTTGATCTGTTCAAGGTCGGTATCGGCCCCTCCAGCTCTCACACCGTGGGACCGATGTGGGCCGCCCAGCGGTTCCTGTGTCTGCTCGAAGAGCGCAACCTGCTCGCCCAAGCCGGACGCGTACGGGTTTCGCTCTACGGCTCGCTGGCGATGACCGGGAAAGGGCACGCCACCGACATCGCCTCCCTGCTGGGGCTAATCGGCGAACAGCCCGATCAAATCGATCCCGACACTGTGCCCGCAAAAATCGCCGCTATCCGTGCCAACCACTGCCTAGCATTAGCCGGTAAGATTGAAATCCCCTTCGATGAAGACCGCGACCTGTGCTTTTTGTTTGGTGAAACGTTGCCGCAACACCCCAACGGCATCCGGTTCGAGCTATTCGACAAGGCGGGGATCCAGCTGATCGGCAAGCTGTACTTCTCGGTCGGTGGCGGCTTCGTGTTGTGCGAAGATGAGATCGCCCTGCCCGCCAACGAAGTTATTAACCAGCCAATCCCATTCCCATTCGAAACCGGTGTCGAGCTGCTACAACGCTGCCAAGAGAGCGGCCTGAGCATCGCCGATCTGGTGCTGGCCAACGAGAAGGCGATGCGCAGCGAGGCCGAGGTTGAAGCCAACCTGCGCCAACTGTGGCAGGTGATGGAAGCCAGCATCGAGCGTGGCTGTCGTGAACAGGGCGTATTGCCTGGCGGCCTGGGCATCAAGCGCCGGGCCTACCAGCTGCGCAAAGAGCTGACCGACCGCCCTGAAGCGGCGATGCGCGACCCTCTGAGCATCATGGACTGGATCAACCTTTACGCGATGGCGGTCAACGAAGAGAATGCCGCCGGTGGCCGGGTTGTCACCGCTCCGACCAACGGTGCTGCCGGGGTGATCCCAGCCGTACTGGCCTATTACGATCGATTTATCCCCACTGCCAACGAAGCCGGTATCTTCACCTTCCTAGCCACCGCCGGCGCCATCGGCATGCTGTACAAGAAGAACGCCTCGATCTCGGCCGCCGAAGTCGGCTGCCAGGGCGAGGTCGGCGTCGCCTGTTCGATGGCCGCAGCTGGCCTGGCCGCAGTGATGGGCGGTACCAGCGAGCAGATCGAGAACGCCGCCGAGATCGGGATGGAACATAACCTGGGACTAACCTGCGATCCGATCAATGGTCTGGTGCAAGTTCCCTGCATCGAACGCAACACCATGGGTGCGGTCAAGGCGATCAACGCCGCTCGGCTAGCGCTACACGGTGACGGATCGCACCATGTATCACTCGACAGCGTGATCGAAACGATGCGCCAGACCGGTGCCGACATGCAGACCAAATACAAAGAGACCTCCGAGGGCGGCCTAGCCGTCAACGCGGTCGCTTGTTAAAGCCCGAGTAGTAATAACGGCCTGCTAACCCGAAACACTCCAACGCATAAAACAGAACCTGTGGACTACCTAAATAGACCACTCAAAGACCGAGCTATAGCTGTTTTTAGCCAACACGGTAGCTCTTAACCAACAGTAACCCACAGAGGGAAGCCTGATGACTATCAGCCAGCTGTATAACAATGACGCACAACGCGAAAGCTTCTTCACCGCCGGACTGTCCGACATCGACCCCGCTATCAAGGCCTCGGTTGATCGCGAGTTTGACCGCCAAGAGCGCCAGATTGAACTGATCGCATCTGAGAACATCACCTCTAAAGCCGTGATGCAAGCGCAAGGCACGGTACTGACCAACAAGTACGCCGAAGGCTACTCAGGTCGTCGTTACTACGGTGGTTGCGAATACGTGGACGAAGTCGAGACATTAGCGATCGAGCGCGCCAAGCAGCTGTTCAATTGTGAATACATTAACGTCCAGCCACACTCGGGCGCCCAAGCCAACGGCGCGGTCATGCTGGCGCTGCTTCAACCCGGCGATACCGTACTGGGCATGTCTCTCGATGCCGGCGGTCACCTAACCCATGGTGCACGCCCTGCACTGTCGGGCAAATGGTTCAACGCGGTTCAGTACGGCGTCAGCAAAACTGACTGCCGGATCGACTACGATGCGGTCGAAGCGTTAGCGGTTGAGCACCAGCCCAAGCTGATCATCGCTGGTGGTTCAGCTATTCCGCGTGAGATCGACTTTGCCCGATTCCGTGCGATCGCCGATAAGGTCGGTGCTTACCTGATGGTCGACATGGCCCACATCGCAGGCCTGATCGCCACTGGCAAGCACCCTAGCCCGCTGCCGCACGCCGATATCGTTACCACCACCACCCACAAGACCCTGCGCGGCCCTCGCGGCGGCATGATCCTGTCCAATAATTTGGAGCTGGGCAAGAAGATCAACTCAGCGGTTTTCCCCGGCCTGCAAGGCGGCCCGCTGATGCACGTTATCGCAGCCAAAGCGGTGGCCTTCGGTGAAGCGCTACAACCGCAGTTCGGTGACTATATCCAGCAGGTACTCGACAACGCCAGCGCCCTGGCCGAAGTGATGGTCGAGCGCGGTTGCGACATCGTCACAGGCGGTACCGATACTCACCTGATGCTGGTCGACCTGCGCCCGAAGGGACTCAAGGGCAATGCCGTTGAAGAGAGCCTCGAGCGCGCCGGTATCACCTGCAACAAGAACGGCATCCCGTTCGATCCGGAAAAGCCGATGGTTACCTCCGGCATCCGTCTGGGCACCCCTGCCGGTACCAGCCGTGGCTTCGGCGTTGCCGAGTTCCAGC
>JBFFKD010000182.1:0-5634 GCA_041555595.1 Motiliproteus sp. | reverse complement strand
GCCGGCATCGACATGGCCGAACATACCGTATTGCAGGCCGATACCGTCGAGCAGAGCGCGGAACTCGACGATGTAATCGGCCAGGTTTTCCGGTGGCACGGCGGTGTCTTCGACAAACGGAATGGGTCGGGCATCGCCCTGAGCGTTGCCGAGCAGGCCGACCGATTTCTTACGCATCGCCCAGACCTTGTTGATTTCGCTCTGGCCGTACACCACCGTGTAGCGGAAACTCTGTCCTTTACTGGAACTGTCTAACTCGGCCTGACGGTAGAGTGCGTCGAGCTGGTCGGTCAGTTGTTTAACTTTCTGCTTCAGCTCGGCTTCATCGTCGGCGCTGTACTCGACCAGATTGATCCCCTGGATGGGTCGCTGTGCATCTTCGGGAAAGTAGTCGCGGACGGTATCCCAGACGATATCGGCCATCGCCAGGTTCAGTACCTTGGAGTCGATCGTCTCGATTGAGGTCGGCTTGGCTTGCATCAATTGCTGGGCGTTGCGCAGGGCGTCGTTAAAACTGTCGTACTGCAGGTTAATCAACGCAGAGAACTTGGGGATCGGTAGCAGATTGAGTTTGGCCTCGGCAATAAACGCCAGGGTGCCCTCGCTGCCGCACAACAACGAGTTGAGGTTGAAGCGGCCTTGCTGATCGCGTAGATGGGCCAGATCATAACCGGTCAGGCAGCGGTTGAGCTTGGGAAAGCGAGCTTCGATCAGTTCGGCATTGTCACGCTCGATGGTATCGGCCAGTCGGTGCAGCTCGCCGATCCGGTCGTCGCGCAGTTTGGCTGTGGCCAGAGCGTCGTCGTCGATCGCTTGAGAGTGCCAACGTTGGCCGTCTAGCAGAATAGAATCGAGCTCGAGCACATGGTCGCGGGTCTTGCCGTACAGGCATGAACCCTGGCCGCTGGCATCGGTATTGATCATGCCGCCGATGGTGGCACGATTACTGGTAGATAGTTCGGGAGCGAAGAACAGTCCATAGGGTTTCAGCGCCGCGTTAAGCTGGTCCTTGACCACGCCGGTTTGTACCCGCACCCAGCGCTCGTCGGCATTGATCTCCAGTATCTGATTCATATGTTTGGACAGATCGACGATCAGCCCGTCGGTCAGTGATTGGCCGTTGGTGCCGGTGCCGCCACCACGTGGCCCGAGTACGATGTTGTCAAACTCTGGTCGGTTGGCGAGCCGGGTAATTAGCTGTAGGTCGGCGATATCGCGCGGGTACAGAACTCCCTGCGGCAGCAGCTGGTAGATGCTGTTGTCGGTCGCCAGTACCACCCGGTTGGCGTAATCGGGGTTTAGATCACCGCCAAAACCCTGCTGTTTGAGGGTGTCGATAAACTTCAGGTAGCGGCTTTGGACGGGGTTGGCTTCGGCAAGTCTTGGGATCATCGCGGTGGGTCGTCTGTCTATTGGTCTGGATAAGAGATAGAAGGCTGTTTCAGGTTGCTATATAAAAAAGCAATAGCAACAAGCAGCCGCGATTATAGCAGTCTCGACGATAACGGTTAGGTCAATTTTCATCACCGCGGCATCGGAGTCTCACGCGGTGTTAATAGCAGGTCATAAAGGACGTATAATAGCGACCAATTTTTTAGCGGTGGCCTAGGCTGCCCGAGCTGTGAGTAGTTTGTGAGCGACCTACCGAATCAACTTTTTAAACAATTCAAAGCCGACATTGGCCAGTGTTTGCTGTCGGATCGACGCGAACTGCGTCAACTGCTGCAAGCGATGCAGCGTAATAGCCAGTCGGGCAAACCGTTCGACCGGTTGCAGAGTAAATTCAGCCGGCTGGTTGAGCGTTCACAGCAGCGGCTGGCGCCCAGGCAGCAGCTGATTCGTCCTGAGTACGACGCATCGCTACCGATCTGCCAGAAACGCGAGCAGATTCTGGCGTTGATCCGCGACAATCAGGTGTTGGTGTTGGCCGGTGAAACGGGCTCGGGCAAGACCACCCAGTTACCCAAATTCTGTTTGGAGCTCGGACGTGGTCAATTTGGTCTGATCGGTCATACCCAGCCACGGCGCTTGGCTGCGCGTGCGGTCGCCAGCCGGATTGCCGAAGAGCTGGGCCAGCAGCCCGGCCAGAGCGTTGGCTACCAAGTGCGCTTTGATGGCACTGTCGGCGACAGTACCCAGGTCAAATTGATGACCGACGGTATCCTGCTGGCTGAGGCGCAGCATGACCGACTGCTGGAAAAATACGACACCATCATTATCGACGAAGCGCACGAGCGCAGTCTCAATATCGACTTCCTGCTTGGCTATCTGAAACGGCTGCTGCCCCAGCGTCCCGATCTGAAGCTGATTATCACCTCGGCCACCATCGATGTTGAGCGGTTCTCCAAGCATTTTAACGACGCACCAGTGTTGGAAGTTTCCGGTCGCACCTTCCCGGTCGAAGTGTTGTATCGGCCGCCTGAAGTTCAACAACAGTCGCAGGCGAGCGATGAGGATGCGCGAGCTCTCGACCTGCCGCACCGGATCTTGGCCGCGCTGGAGGAGATCGAGCAGCTCGAGCGCGGTGGCAAGGGGCACAAACTCGGCGATGTGTTGGTGTTTGTCAGTGGCGAGCGCGAGATCCGTGAGGGGGCGGAGCTGTTGCGCAAAGCGGCGTTGGCCAATCAGCTTCGCGATGTGCAGGTGCTGCCGTTATATGCCCGGCTCAGTCAGGCCGAGCAGAATAAGATCTTCCATCCCAGCGGTCGTGGACGGCGGGTGATTCTGGCGACCAATGTCGCCGAAACCTCACTGACGGTGCCGGGTATCCGTTACGTGATCGATAGCGGCGTGGCACGGATCAGTCGCTACAGTGTCCGCTCCAAAGTGCAGCGGCTGCCGATCGAGCCGGTCTCGCAAGCCAGTGCCAACCAGCGTAAGGGGCGCTGTGGGCGCGTCGCCGATGGCATCTGCATCCGGTTGTACTCCGAAGAGGATTTTAATGGTCGTCCCTCATTCACCGATGCCGAAATCCTGCGGACCAATTTGGCGGCAGTCATTCTGCAGATGGAGTCTCTGCGGCTGGGTACGATGGAGCAGTTTCCGTTTATCGATCCGCCCGACTCACGTCAGATCCGCGACGGCGTTAAACTACTCGAAGAGTTGGGGGCGATCGTTGGCGGCAAGCTGACCCCTGTGGGGAAACAGCTGAGCCGGTTGCCGGTCGACCCTAGGATTGGTCGGATGGTGCTCGAGGCGGCCAACAGCAATTGCCTTAGCGAAGTGCAGGTGATCGCCTCGGTGTTGGCGATTCAGGATCCGCGTGAACGGCCTTCGGATAAGAAACAGCAAGCCGATGAGGCGCATCGCGTCCATCAGGACAAAGACTCTGACTTTATTAGTTTTGTTAACCTGTGGAATAGCTACGAGCAGCAGCGGCAGGAGTTAAGTCAGGGGCAGCTGCGCCGATACTGCCAGAAACAGTTTCTCTCTTTTATGCGGATGCGTGAATGGCGTGATCTGCACCGGCAGCTGCATCTGGCCTGCAAAAGCTTGAAGCTGGAACAAAATAGCACCCCGGCCGATTACGAAACCATCCATCGCGCGTTGCTGGCCGGTCTGCTCAGTCATATCGGCTTCAAGCAGGAGGATCGTGAATACCTCGGTGCGCGTAACCGTAAGTTTCGGGTGTTTCCCGGCTCGAGCCTGAGTAAGGGCAAGGCCAAGTGGTTGATGGCGGCCGAGCTGACCGAGACCTCGCAGCTGTTTGCCCGGCTGGCGGCACGGATCGAGCCGGCTTGGATCGAACCGTTGGCGGGGCATCTGATCAAGCGCAGTCACAGCGAACCGCAGTGGGAGAAACGTGCCGCCCAGGTGACCGCATTTGAGAAGGTGACGCTATACGGCTTGGTGATTATTCCACGGCGCAAGGTTAACTTTGGTGTTATCGATCCTGAACTGGCGCAGCAGATCTTTATTCGCTCGGCATTGGTGGAGGGTGATTTCAGCACCAAGGCGCCATTCTTTGAGCATAACCGTCAGCTGCTCGAAGAGGTTGCCGCGCTGGAGGATAAATCACGCCGGCGCGATATCCTGATCGATGAGGAGCAGTTGTTTGGCTTCTACCGTGAACAGTTACTCAAGCATGACGGGCAGCAGGTTGTTAACGGTGCTTCGTTTGACAGGTGGCGTAAACGGGTAGAGAAAAATGACGTCCAGGCGCTGTTCCTGACCCGTGAGCTGTTGATGCGTCACGGTGCCTCGGCGGTCAGTCAGCAGCAGTACCCCGATATGCTCGAGCACAACGGCCTGCGGTTCCGGTTGCACTATAACTTCTCGCCCGGCGCGGTCGACGACGGTGTCTCGATCGATGTGCCGGTGGGGGCGCTCAATCGATTGCCGGTCAGCCGGTTGCAGTGGCTGGTGCCGGGGATGCTGCGCGATAAATGTATCGCCTTGGTGCGTGGGCTGCCTAAGGTGTTGCGCAAACAGTGTGTGCCGGTGCCTGACCGGGTCGATACCTTCTTGGCCGAGGCGGCGGTCGATGACTCCAGCTTGACCGATGCGTTAGCCTATTCACTTAAACGCCAGCTTGGCGTGCTGATTAAACCCGATGACTGGAATGAAGCTGAACTGGACGATCACTATCGATTCAATGTCCAGGTGTTGGATGCCGAGGGCAGGTCATTAGCGCAGAGTCGTGATTGGTCGGCACTGGCCAAGCAGTTCTCCGGTGCTGCTGCCGTTGAAAGCGCCGAGCAACCGATCGAGTCTGAGTGGCAGCGCAGTGGAATCGAGCGCTGGGATTTTGGTGAGTTGCCGCTGCAGGTCGAGTTGGAGCAGGCCGGGATGAAGGTGCCCGCCTATCCGGCGCTGACGGTAGAAGACAAACAGTCGACCTTATCGATCAAACTCTATCCCACTCAGGCGTTGGCAGAGCGTGCCCATCGTTTGGGGGTGGTGCGTCTGCTGCAGCGCCAGCTAGCCCGGCCATTGAAAGAGTTGACCCGAAAACTGCCCGAGCTGGAACGCAGTGCATTGCTGTTTGCCAAATTGGCCACCAAGCAACAGCTGCAGCAGGACTTTTTTGATGGTCTGATCGCGCAGCTATTTATTACCGACGGGGTTTTACCGCGAACGCAGCAGGCGTTCGACAGCCTGCTGGAGCAGGGACGCCCCGAACTTTGGTCCGAGGCCGAAGGGTTGTCAAACAAACTGCACAACCTATTAAAACAATATCAGACCATCACTAAGAAACTATCGGGGTCGATTCAATTAACCTGGGCACCGGTATTGAATGATATTAAGGCGCAGTTGGCGCAGTTAATCTATTCGGGCTTTATTAGGGAAACGCCTGCTCAGTGGTGGCCGCGGCTGACGGTTTATCTGCAGGCGGTAGATATTCGTCTGGATAAATTCCAGCAGGACTTGAATAAGCAGCGCCTATATAGCGATCAGCTGCAGCAGTTAAGCAGTCATTACCTGCAGCAGCATCGGCAGTCGATCGAAGCGGGCGCCGAATTGGTCGAGCTGGAGCGTTATCGCTGGATGCTGGAGGAGTACCGGGTATCGCTGTTTGCGCAGCAGTTGGGGACCAAAATGCCGGTATCAGAGAAGCGGTTGAAGCAGCAGTTTGAGCGTTGTCGACTATAGTCTAGCTTTCAAACGTCAGGCGTTCTGGCAGGATGTTCTGAT
>JBFFKD010000181.1:0-5636 GCA_041555595.1 Motiliproteus sp. | reverse complement strand
TCCGTAACTGCTCAGGGTCGGCAGCTTGAGGACCATAACCGTCATGGTAACGGCCCAAATGCTCTTGCAGCGCATCGGCCGACGCTGATGAGAGTGTAAAGGGCTGAGCGATCAGAATCAGAGTGCAGGCCAGCAATCGCGCTGTAACTGTTCCGATCCGTGTCTGTTTAACCATCGTTCTGCTCCGTCGAGCTTAACAAGCGGGTTCAGTCACTATAGCTCAATCCAATCAAAACCAGGCGATAAATCTTACCCAGTTTTGACAAATTTTGCTTCCGATTCAGATCTTTACTCAGACAATACTGTGATTTAACAAAGGCTTAATTACGCCTGTAGATCAACTACTGTGCGACCTTGAACCTGGCCCTTAATGATATCTTCAGCTAACTGTGGGATCTGCTCCAGTGTCACCACACTGTTAATCGAATCCATCAACTGCTGCGGCATCTGCAGTGCTAGCCGGTTCCAGGCCTCGGTACGACGCTCAACCGGACACATCACCGAGTCGACACCTTGCAAACGAACATTACGCAAAATAAATGGCATTACAGTTGAAGGCAGCTTGTAATCACCTGCCAATCCGCAAGCTGCAACAGTACCACTATAATCACACTCGGCTAGCAGACGAGCCAGCATCTCGCCGCCGACGGTATCAACGGCTCCGGCCCAACGAGATTTTTCCAGTGGCCGTGAACGTGCAGCCATCTCTTCACGACTCAGGATCTCTGTCGCGCCCAATTGACGCAAATAATCATGAGTCGATTCACGACCGGTTATCGCCGCCACCCGGTACCCCAGTTTGGCCAGCAACGCCACAGCAACACTGCCAACACCACCGGCAGCGCCAGAGACTACAACGGTCCCAGATTCAGGCTTAACCCCACCCTCCTCCAATGCCATCACGCAGAGCATAGCGGTCAGTCCAGCAGTACCGATTGCCATCGATTGAAGCGAGGTCATCTGCGCTGGTAAGGGTACCAACCATTCAGGCCGCACTCGCTGAAATTGTGAATAGCCACCCCAATACTTTTCACCGACGCTCCAGCCGGTCAGGACAACCTGATCACCGGCCTTATAATCACTACTGCCGCCATCAACAACAGTACCTACCAGATCAATCCCAGGCACCATCGGCCAGTTCAATACGATCTTACCAACCCCACTAACCGCCAAACCGTCTTTGTAGTTCAAGCTGGAATATTCAACTTTCACCAGCACCTGCTCATCGGGCAAGTCTGAAATACTCAATTGCTCGATCGCTGAGCAGGTTTTACCGGCATCATCCTGGCGTAATACCAGCGCCTTAAATGGGGAATCGGTCATGGTTGAATCCTTTTGACTGTTGAATGGCTGGACTAATATTTTGCTTGATACAGACACCGTAAAACTCAATTGTTAATTTGTCAAACAAATTAACAATTGAGTAGATTATGGTATATTAACCGCGCTAACAGTGTAGTTCAGGAGCTGAAAACAATAATGGCGATCCAATACCAACCTCTAGTTACCCAAAGTCTGGCCAAACAGATCGCTGAGAATATCCGCGCCTCTATACTCGATGGCCGGTTACAGGTCGATCAGCGATTACCAACCGAAGAGGAGCTAGCGGCCCAGTTCTCAGTCTCCCGTCCAACCATCCGAGAAGCCCTGAAGCGACTGGCAGCACAAAATTTGGTACGGTCCCGCCGAGGACCTACCGGCGGAACCTTTATCACCCGTCCGACCGAATCAGAGTTACGCACTACCCTGACCAACGCTACGACTCTGATGGTGACTCTGGGTGAATTCGATATCGATGCCATCACCGAAGCCCGGCGAGAGATGGAAAAACTGTGCCTGAAACTAGCAATCGAGCGGCGAACCGAGCAACAGCTCGAACAGATGGCACAGGAGCTCAACAATCAGCAACAGCCTATCAGCGATGAACAATTCTGTGCTTCAGATATCCGTTTCCACCGCACCATCGTAGATGCCACGTCTAACCCTGTATTGCAGTTCAATATGGTGACTGTGATCGAAGCATTACAGCCACTGATGAATATGATCGCGAACCGTTATCGTGATCGACAGATAATCATCGGCCACCATCAACAATTGCTAACCGCGTTGATCGGGCAAGACCTCAATCTGGCCTGCCATACGCTCGATCAACTACTCGACTATCTATTAGTGCAATACCGCCAAGCTCAACAACGCTAACCGCTTTTTTAGTTCAGAAAAACAGCAACCTACTGTCAGCATTAAAGTGCCTAAGTTTGAGTCCTCTGGCACTGCTACATATCGATTCCATCCTTGGTCGCGCCTAGCAAATCACATTTGGACCTGTATCAAAGGCTCCTGAGCCACCCGCTTAATCCCAGCCTCCCTGCACCTTAACCCTGCCAACAACTGCAGCGCTCAATGGTGTACCACTGAACTTCTGTGCTGCGACAGCGCTAAATCGACACACAGAGCCTGTCTCACGGGCTAATTCTGATCAAAAAACCATCAAAAACAGCCATTTATTATCCACACCAGCCTGTTGATAATATGTATAACTATGCAGGTACAAGCAGATGAATGAGTTGTGGATAGTTTTTGGCTGTGCATAACAGGCCTACTTATCCCCGTTTATCACACAGATCACACTCAAGCAGTGAAGAGCATACAAGCACTGTTAGTAACTCCGTAACCTGTTGAATCACAATGCTTGATAAGGCTTAATCACAGAAATGTATGTCCTTAATAGTAGTAATAATAATCATCTTTCATATATATATACTTCATATATTTTTAATTATTTGATCAGTAAAAAATCAAAAAACTCGCAATATCTAAACATCAACTTAATCGCTATACTTCTCGGCTTTGTTTTCAATTGATGTTTGTTACCCGTTTAGAACGGATTTCCTCCTAGGTTGTTCTACAACGCAGGGGTGAAAAGGTGAGGTGTTAAGGTGGATTTTCCCGATCGTTACGATGTCATTGTGATCGGTGGTGGCCATGCCGGAACGGAAGCGGCATTAGCTGCCGCTCGCATGGGATCCAAGACATTACTGTTAACCCAAAATATTGAGACGCTGGGGCAGATGTCATGCAATCCGGCTATCGGCGGGATCGGTAAAAGTCATCTGGTCAAAGAGATTGATGCGCTTGATGGTGCTATGGCTCGAGTGACCGATCAGGCTGGCATTCAGTTTCGAGTACTTAATTCACGCAAGGGACCTGCTGTTCGGGCTACCCGGGCCCAAGCCGACCGACAGTTGTACAAGTCTGCTGTGCGCGTTGCGCTGGAAAACCAACCTAATTTACAAATATTCCAACAAACCGCTGATGATCTGATCATGACCGGTGAGCGTGCTACCGGGGTCATAACCCAGATGGGGCTGCGTTTTCATGCCAAGACAGTGGTTTTAACGACTGGAACTTTCTTGGGTGGCTTGATCCATATCGGGTTGCAGAATCATGCCGGTGGTCGAGCGGGTGACCCCTCCTCTTCAACACTGTCAAAACGGTTACGACAGACTTCGCTGCGGATTGATCGTCTTAAAACGGGTACACCACCAAGGATCGATGCCCGTAGTGTCGACTTTTCCGTGATGCAGGAACAACCTGGCGATACTCCGCTGCCGGTAATGTCTTATCTGGGTTCTGTAGCTGATCACCCAAGCCAAATTAGTTGTTTTATTACCCATACCAATGAGCGCACGCACGATATTATTCGTGGCGGGATGGATAGATCACCGATGTATACCGGTGTCATTGAAGGGGTTGGCCCGCGTTACTGCCCCTCGATCGAAGATAAAATTGTTCGTTTTGCCGATAAAAACTCGCATCAGATTTTTGTTGAGCCTGAAGGGCTGACCACGCATGAGTTGTACCCTAACGGGATCTCAACCAGCTTACCGTTCGATGTTCAGTTGGAATTAGTTCGGTCGATGAAAGGATTTGAGAATGCCTTTATCACCCGCCCTGGTTACGCAATCGAATATGACTATTTTAATCCGCAAGATCTTAGACATTCACTCGAAAGCAAAGTGATCGATGGCTTGTTTTTTGCCGGTCAGATCAACGGTACCACCGGCTATGAAGAAGCTGCTGCACAAGGTTTGCTGGCGGGTTTGAACGCCGCGCTTCAGGCTCAAGATCGAGAGTCTTGGTGTCCGCGTCGGGATGAGGCCTATATCGGAGTGATGGTCGATGATCTGATCACCCACGGTACCTCAGAGCCCTACCGGATGTTTACCAGCCGAGCTGAATACCGTTTGATCTTACGTGAAGACAACGCCGACATGCGTCTGACCGAGAAGGGTCGTGAGCTGGGGTTGGTCGGCGATGAACGCTGGCAAGCCTTCTGTGAAAAACGCCAAGCGATCGAACAGGAAAATCAGCGCCTCAAGAGTAGTTGGGTACAACCGGGTAGCGAAGCGGCCATCAGTCTCGATGGTAAGCTCGATAAACCGTTGGCACGGGAGTACAGCCTGCAGGATCTGCTTAAACGCCCCGAGTTAACTTATGCCGATGTTGGCCACTTGGCTGGAGAGGTCTCGGTAACTGATCAGGTTAGCGAACAGGTTGAGATTGAGATCAAGTACGCCGGTTATATCCATCGTCAGCAAGATGATATCGAACGGTTGCGACGGCAGGAGCATACTGCACTGCCTGAAAATCTTGATTATGCTTCGATTGATGGATTGTCTAATGAGATTCGGCAGAAACTCGGTCAAGCCCGTCCGCTGACATTGGCAGCCGCAGCGCGGATTCAGGGAGTCACTCCAGCAGCTATTTCGCTGTTGTTGATCCATCTGAAAAAATTGACCCGGATTCAGCAGAATCAAGGAAAGCCCATTTCATGAGCAGTAACACCTTACCACCGGCTGTCGTTCCAGCTTGTCAGAAGCTGCTGGTGAACGGCTTGAAACAACTGAATTTAGATCTCAGCCAGCAGCAGCAACAGCAGTTACTCGATTACGTCGGGTTATTGCATAAGTGGAATCGCGCTTATAACCTCACCGCCATTCGCGAGCCACAAGCGATGGTGGAGCGGCACCTGCTTGATAGCCTCAGTGTGGTGGCTTACATCGATGGTCAGCGCATCGCTGATGTTGGTACTGGTCCAGGATTACCCGGGATCGTGTTGGCAATCGTCTATCCCGACAAGCAGTTCACCCTGATGGACTCCAATGGTAAGAAGACCCGATTTTTACAACAGGCCAAGCTGGAGTTGGGGTTGAGCAATGTTGATATTTACAATGGTAGGGTTGAATCCTTTGATTCTGAAAAGGGATTTGATGCAGTGATATCGCGTGCGTTTGCCTCACTCAACGATATGCTGAGCTGGACTCGAACGTTGTGCTGTAGCGATGGTGTTTTTTTGGCGATGAAAGGGATTTATCCTGATCAGGAGCTGACCGAGCTGCCTGCGGGTTTTGAATTGGTGAAGGCCCATCGACTGCAAGTTCCTAGCTGCAACGGTGAGCGTCATCTGATAGTGCTCAAGCACAACCCTGAGCCAACGACGAATACAGCGGAGTAAGGAGATCCCTGCATGGTCAAGATCCTGGCTGTAACGAATCAGAAAGGAGGTGTTGGTAAAACCACCTCCTGCGTTAACTTGGCTGCATCGTTAGCGGCGACTAAGCGTCGGGTGCTGATGG
>JBFFKD010000180.1:0-5641 GCA_041555595.1 Motiliproteus sp. | reverse complement strand
GCTCGCTAGCCTGGATGCGGCTGTTGGTGGCGATCTGTTGGACCAAGTCAGCGGAATAAATGCCAGTAACAAGGCCGGTAACAACGCCATTAATGGAAGCAATACTCATGAATAAAACCTTACTAGCGACAACGATTGCGTTGGTTATTGGTGTCGGTATTGGCGGCGGATTGAGCCAGTTGCAACCAGAGCTGCTCGGTCGAGCATTGGGTGTGGCCGAAACCGCCAGTGCTCATGTCAGTGCAACGGCCGAGGCCGAGAGACCGTTGTTCTACCGCAATCCAATGAATCCAGCGATCACCTCACCGGTTCCGGCTCAGGATGAGATGGGGATGGACTACATCCCGGTCTATGCCGAAAAAAAACCGGTCAAGTCCGAACCGATTTTTTACCGCAACCCGATGAATCCTGCGATCACTTCACCGGTGCCGGCGCAGGATGAGATGGGGATGGATTACATCCCGGTCTATGCAGACGATTCCAGTGACAGCAGTGATGAACCATCGGGCACGGTCAAGATCGACCCCGTGGTGGTGCAGAATATCGGCGTACGAACCGTGACTGTCGAGCAGCGCGATCTGGTCAAACAGGTGCGCGCGACCGGTCGAATCAGTATCGATGAGAGCCGGATGGCGCGAATTCATCCGCGTACCGAGGGCTGGGTTGAACATCAATTGGTCTCTCGTGTTGGCGATCCGGTTCGCAAGGGCGATGAGTTGGTGCAGATCTACTCGCCACAGCTGGTGACGACTCAGCAGGAGTACCTGCTGGCACTGGATAATCTCGCCGCACTCAAAGACAGCAGCTATGTCGATATTCGCCAGGGTGCCCAAGAGATGGTTGACAGCTCGTACCAGCGTTTGAGGTTGCTGGACATGCCTGAGCACGAAATAAAACTGCTCAAGCGTAGCGGCAAGATCAGTCGCGCGGTCAGTATCGAATCACCGTTTGATGGTGTCGCGCTAACGGTAGGGGTGCGTGAGGGCCAGTACATCATGCCTAAGACCGAACTTTACATGCTGGCGGACCTGTCCAAGGTCTGGTTGTTGGCCGATGTCTACGAATACGAGTTGCCGTGGATCTCGATCGGTGACATTGCGTCGATGAAAGTCACCGGCATGGAGGGACACCACTTCCAAGGCACCGTGTCCTACATCTACCCCTACGCCGAATCCAACACCCGTACCGTCAAGGTACGGGTCGAGTTTGATAATCCTGATGGCCTGCTTAAGCCAGATATGTTCGCCGATATGACCATCGGTGCCGATGCTCGTCCGGGGGCCATTGTGGTACCAACCGAGGCGATTGTCCGATCAGGCTCACGCGAGCAGGTTTTCGTGGTGCGCGGCGCGGGTAAATTTGAACCGCGTGAAGTCGATCTGGGCTACAGCAGCGATGGTTGGGTTGAGGTTACCTCAGGCCTAAGAGCGGGCGAACAGGTAGTTAATTCGGCATTGTTCCTGATCGATTCTGAATCCAAGTTGCGCGAGGCCACGGCCAAGATGATGGAGGTCTCTCAGGCGGAGCCTGCCAGCGACGAGTTATCGTTGGATGGCATGTCTATGGGTGATCTATCAATGGACAGTATGAGCATGGAGTCGATGTCCATGAATGATCTGTCGATGGACAGCATGAGTATGGATCAGCCCTCTATGGACGACCTGTCGATGGATTCGATCTCTATGGACGCGGCTTCGATGGATCAGCCGCCTGCGACTGAGACAGCCGGAGATCCAAAATTATGATCGATAGCATTATCAATGGTTCATTGCGCAACCGATTCTTGATCATGATCGCTACGGCGCTGCTGATTGCGGTTGGGATCTGGGCCGTGAAGCAGACGCCGCTCGATGCGATCCCCGATCTGTCGGACGTACAGGTGATCGTGTTTACCGAGTTTCCGGGCCAAGCACCGCAGGTGGTCGAAGATCAGGTCACCTATCCGCTGACCACCGCCATGCTGGGGGTTCCTCAGTCCAAGGTGGTACGCGGCTACTCGTTCTTCGGCTACTCGTTTGTTTACATCATCTTCGAAGATGGCACCGATATGTACTGGGCCCGCTCGCGGGTGCTGGAGCAGCTTAATTATGCCGCCAGCCGACTTCCTGCCAAGGTGCAGCCGGTACTGGGGCCGGATGCGACCGGGGTCGGCTGGATCTATGAATATGCCCTGGTCGATCGTAGTGGGCGCCACGATCTGGCACAGCTGCGCTCGATTCAGGATTGGTACCTGCGTTATCAGTTGCAGACGGTGCCCGGTGTGTCCGAAGTGGCCAGTATCGGCGGCCATGTTAAGCAGTATCAGGTCGAAGTCGACCCCAACCTGATGGCGCGCTACAACGTGCCGCTGTCGCGGGTGACCAAGGCGATCAAACGCTCCAACAACGATGTTGGCGGCCGGCTGATCGAAATGGCCGAGACCGAGTACATGGTGCGCGGGTTGGGCTACATCAAGAGCGTCGAGGATATCGAACAGATTCCGGTCGGCGTGTCGGCCAATGGTACGCCGCTGCGAATCAAAGATATCGCCCAGGTGCAGCTCGGCCCTGAACTGCGTCGAGGCGTGGCCGAGCTGGATGGTGAAGGTGAAACCGTCGGCGGCATCATCGTGATGCGCTACGGTGAAAACGCTCAGGCTACCATCGAGCGGGTCCGTGAAAAACTCGAACAGCTTAAACCCGGGCTACCGGCCGGAGTCGAGATCGTACCGGTGTACGACCGTGGCGATCTGATCGATCGCGCGGTGACCAATCTGGTCGAGAAGCTGATCGAAGAATCGATCGTGGTGTCGGTCGTGTGCATACTGTTTCTGCTGCATGCACGCTCGGCGCTGGTGGCGATCATCACGCTGCCGATCGGTATCCTGATGGCCTTTATCGTGATGCAGTGGCAGGGGATCAACGCCAACATCATGTCGCTGGGCGGTATCGCCATCGCCATCGGTGCGATGGTCGATGGTGCGATCGTAATGATCGAAAATGCCCACAAGCACCTGGAGCTGGCTAACGATCGGCTGCAGCGCAGATTGACCGACAACGAGCGCTGGATGGCGATAGCCGATTCAGCCCGTGAAGTGGGGCCTGCGCTGTTTTTCTCACTGATGATCATCACCGTGTCGTTCCTGCCGGTGTTCACGTTGCAAGCACAAGAGGGGCGGATGTTTAGTCCGTTGGCGTTCACCAAGACCTACTCGATGGCAGCAGCGGCGATGCTGGCGATTACGCTGGTGCCGGTACTGATGGGCTACTTCATTCGCGGCAAAATTCTGCCCGAAGCCAAGAATCCGATGAACCGATTGCTGCACTGGATGCACGGACCGGTGCTGGGCTTGGCGATGCGCTGGCGGGGATTGACGCTGATTCTGGCGGTGGCCATTCTGGCTGCTACCTACTACCCGCTGTCCAAGCTGGGTAGTGAATTTATGCCGCCGTTGGATGAAGGCGACATCCTCTATATGCCTACCACCTACCCCGGTGTGTCGATCACCAAGGCCAAGGAGCTGCTGCAGCAGACTGACAAGATCCTGCGTAGCTTCCCTGAGGTCGAGCGGGTATTCGGCAAGGCAGGACGTGCCAGTACCGCCACCGATCCCGCCCCGCTGGGGATGCTGGAAACCACGGTTAAACTCAAGCCTAAAGAGCAATGGCCCGATCCCTCCAAGACCACCAAGGAGCTGATGGGTGAGATGGATCAGGCGATTAAGTTCCCTGGGCTGGCCAACGCTTGGACCATGCCGATCAAGACCCGCATCGATATGTTGTCGACCGGTATCAAAACCCCGGTCGGGATCAAGGTCAGTGGTCCTAGCTTGGCGACCTTGGAGGAGATGGTGATCGAGATCGAGCAGGTGGTTCGCGGTGTGTCGGGCACTCTGACCGCTTTTGGTGACCGCGCCGTCGGCGGTTATTACCTCGATTTTGATATCAATCGCCAGAGCGCGGCGCGTTATGGCCTAACGGTTGGGGATGTGCAGGATGTGATCCAGACCGCGATCGGCGGCATGAATGTCACCCGTACAGTCGAAGGACTGGAGCGCTATCCGGTCAACGTCCGTTACCCACGCGAACTGCGTGACGATATCGACGCGTTGCGCCGGGTACTGGTGCCGACGCCAGGCGGTGCTCAAATACCATTGGAACAGTTGGCTG
Source organism: Motiliproteus sp. (assembly GCA_041555595.1). Taxonomy (GTDB): domain Bacteria; phylum Pseudomonadota; class Gammaproteobacteria; order Pseudomonadales; family Balneatricaceae; genus Motiliproteus. The sequence goes on along the minus strand of JBFFKD010000180.1, from coordinate 1,493 downwards.
ACCTGAAGATGCGTCGTGGTCCGCCGGGGATCAAGAGCGAGGACGCGCGGCTGACCTCCTGGATCTATGTCGATATCTACGTCTCCGACATCGGCGGCTACGTTAAAGATGCGCAGAAGGCTGTTGCCGAACAGATCAAGGTACCGCCCGGTTACACCATCGCTTGGTCCGGCCAGTACGAGTATATGGAGCGCGCCGCGGAGCGCTTGAAAATCGTGGTGCCGGCGACGCTGTTGATCATCTTCCTGCTGCTCTATTTCAACTTCCGCAATATCAGTGCGCCGCTGGTGGTGATGCTGTCGATCCCGTTTGGGTTGGTCGGCGGTATCTGGCTGGTTTACTCACTGAACTTCAACTTGTCGGTTGCTGTTGCGGTGGGCTTCATCGCATTGGCGGGGGTCGCAGCTGAGATCGGTGTGCTGGTGCTGACCTTTATCGACCAGTCAGTAGCAGCCAAACGTCGTGAAAAGGGACATAGTGGGATCAAACTTGATCCCGGCGAACTACTCGACGCGGTACGTCATGGTACCGCCGAACGGGTACGGCCGATTGCGATGACCGCCGTGGCGATTATCGCCGGTTTGCTACCGATCATGTGGAGCCACGGCACCGGCTCGGAAGTGATGCAGCGCATCGCCGCACCGATGGTGGGTGGCATGGTCAGCGTGACACTGCTGTGTCTGGTGGTGCTTCCGGTGATCTACGGACTGGTTCTGCAGGTCAAAGAGCGCCTACGCAAGGCCCATGATCCGATCAAGGAAGCCGCGGTTGGGCATCCGTTGGAACGTAGAAAAACAGACTGAAGCCCATTTAGCTTCTGCCATTCGAACCGTCTAATTAAAATGAAATCACAAACACAAAGAGGTATGAACATGAAATCCACTAAATTGCTGATAGCATCGACCCTTAGCGCCATGGTTTTGGCCGCTCCATTGCAGGCATCTGAAGGCCATGAAGGGATGAGCCATGAGAGCATGAATCATGATGGTATGAACGCTAGCTCAATGTCTGGCACGGCAAAAAACAGCGAGATGTTTTTGGAGAAGCGCGATATTGATGGTTATACCGTCAGTTTTCATGTCATGGAAGCTGCTGAAGGGATGCGCCATGGCGGCTCGCATAATCTGATGATCAAAGTGGAACAGGGAGACCAGGCTATCTCTGAGCTACAAGCCAACTCCAAGGTGGTTTACCCCGCAGGCAATGATGAGAGCAAGCCCCTGATGAAGATGGGGGACTGGTTTATGGCCGGGTACGACCTCAAAGCTGGCGGTAAACACCAGTTGATGGTGCTGTTCAAAACCCCTGACGGCAAGAAGCACTTTGGTGGTGTCCATTACGGACAATAATCATCGCTCGTTTTCCAGAAAATGGAAGCTAGCCGTTGCCCGGACGAGGAAGCCGGTAACGGCTCTGCTAGGCCAAAACGACATGAAAATACGTACGGCCGTTTTTGTATTCAAAGGACTAAGCAAGCGATTAGGCATGATGAG
>JBFFKD010000179.1:0-5642 GCA_041555595.1 Motiliproteus sp. | reverse complement strand
GTACTTGGGTCTCGACTTCGTTAGTAACGATGCCAACTTCACCGTTGGGTAGTTCTTCACCGATAGAGTCTTGATTGATTTTAAGATCAAGGATCAAGCGATTATCTGGGGTGATCTGTGGGGTCACGTCCAGTGACAGTACCACCTCTTTGAACTCGATGCTGACCTCACCGTCTTCGACGGTCTGGAATGGAATTTCGTCACCCGATTGAATGCGGGCGGGCATACCGTTGGCTGTAATAACCTTGGGTTGCGACACAATTTCGGCGTTGCCGTCGCTTTCCAATGCTGATAGCTCCATCTGAAGCAAACTGGTGCTGTTGCCGATGCCGATGGCGAATTTGGATGCGCCGATCCCTGCAGCACCTAAGTCCACGTTAAGGCTGCTAGGAACACTCAGTCCTCCCGAGCCACCGGCCTGTGCGGTATCGCCGGATGCGTTTGCACCGATGATGAGCCGATCTCCGTTACTGGTTCTAGCGTGTCCGAAGCCCCATTTAACACCAAGCTCGCTGCTGACATCGGTACGCACAGTGACCAGTCGTGCTTCGATCATCACTTGACGAACCGGAACGTCTAATCTCTTTAGTGCCTTGCGCACCTTGGCGATGCTGGTATCGATATCACGGACGATCAGGGTATTGGTGCGAGGGTCGGCCTGTACCTTGCCGCGCTCGGACAGGATGCCTTGCTCGGTACCGATCAGGGCGACGATCTCGGAGGCTTTGGCGTAATTGACCTGAATGAACTCGGTTTGCGGTTCTTTCAGCTCTTTAACCTGCTTGTTGGTCTCAATCTCGAACCGTTCCCGTTCGGCGATCTCAGCCGCCGGTGCGATCATCATTACGTTGCCGCTGACTCGCTTATCTAGGCTCTTGGTCTTGAGTACTAACTCGAGTGCTTGATCCCAAGGAACGTTCTTCAAGCGAAGGGTGATGTTACCACTGACCGTGTCACTGACCACCAGGTTCATATCGGTGACATCGGCGATGATCTGCAATACCGAACGGATATCGATGTCCTGGAAATTGAGGCTAAGCTTCTCGCCGGTATAGGGAAATTTTTCACGTTGACGATCTTCAGCGTCTAGGTCGGTGACCGGTTTGAAATCGATAACCAGTTGGTTTTCAGACTGATAGGCCAGGTAGTCGTATGGCTGCGCTGAAGGTTTGATCAGAATGCTGCTGTTATTGTTGTCGGCCATCGCATCGATGAATGTCACCGGGGTGGAGAAATCCTGAACGTCGATCCGCTCTTCGAGCTCTGATGGCAGCTGAGCGCCAATCAGGTTGACGACGATGTTGCTGCCCTCTTCGATGATATCGACGCCAGCGCGGTTGTCGGTCAGGTTGATAAATACCCGGCCGATATCGCCATCGACTCGGCGAAAGTCGATCGATGAGACCTGGGTACGCTGAGCTTTGGGCTGTTCGGTGATGGTCGTTTGCGCAGTCGGTGTGGCTGCTGCAACCGCTTCGGTCGAGCCTGAACCGAAGATGACGTAAAGGCTGTTGCCTTCAATATAGGTGGAGTATTCGGTCGATTCGTACAAATTAGCGATTACACGAACGCGGTCTTTGACTTCGGCTAGGTGGATGGTGTCAACCAGGCCGCTCTTGACTTCGATGCTCTTACTATCCAATCCATTGCGAGTACCCAATAGATCCAATACCACTCGGGCTGGCTGTTCGATCATATAAGAGCGCGGCAGCGGTGGTGCTTCGTTAAAATCGAAGCGTACCTCGAGCTTGTTGCCAGGCAGGGTGACAAAGGTGGTGTCAATGATCTGTATTTCCGCCATAGCGGATTGAGTGAGTAATAAGCAAGCGACACAGGCTAGCCATCTGCGGCCGCGCTGTACCAGTGATTGCTGTGAGTGTTTCCGTGTCGCTGAAGACAATATCTTCGCCATATCCATCTACGCCTATTCCTACTGTTCCACTAATACTAAGTTGCGAGGTCGCTTCATCCAGCCGTCCCGGCCATTTGGAACGATCTCCAAAATGTCCAGTTGAGTCTCGTTGACCGTCAGGATCTCGCCGTAGTTACGTCCGACGAAATTGCCGCTTTTCAGGCGGTGTATTTCGCCGTTGGGGTCTTTAATCAGCGCGGTTAGTTCGCCCATCTCGAGCATATGGATGGTGCCAACCATGCGAAGGTTTTCCAGTTTGAACGCTTCAAGGGGTTCTTTGGGGCGCTCAAAGTCGGGCTTGAGATCGTTTTTTGGGCCCAAACGTTCGTCTTCCTCGTCCGACAACTCGACGCGAACCAGTGGCTGAAACGGGCCGCGCAGACTGGTTGCTCGATAGAGAAAGCTTTCATAGGATTCAAATTGGGGCAGTGGCTCAATCCGGCCTGCGGGCCGCGCCTGGGTTTCACGCACATACTGTTGCAGATCAGCGGTATCGTTGATCTGGCTACACCCCTGTAGCATTGCTATTACAGCAATGGCTGCCATCCCGGCTGGCTTGAGCCGAGGATTAGCTGTCATCGTCATAGCGATAAGTCCTGGCAGATAGTGACATGCTTAGATCCCCATTGTTGGAGATCGGTTTGATTGAAAAGTCATGAACGGTAACGATGCGAGGAAGCGCTGCGATGCCGCTGACAAATTCGCCGAGTTGGTGGTAGCTGCCCTTGACCTGAATGTTGATCGGAAGCTCGATGTAGAACTTAACTTTCTTTTCCGGCGCTAGCGAAATCACATCAAAGTTAAGGCCGCTGTTTTGACCGATCTCGGTAATGTCTTCCAGCAGACCGGGAACTTCGGTATCGGTCGGCAGCTGCTTCAGTAGTTCAGTGAACGTTTCTTCCACATCGGCCATCTGGCGCTTGAGCGCTTCTAGGTTAGCGACCTGAAAGGCTTTGGACTGGTATTGCTGTTTCAAGTTTGGTTCTTTGGCGATCTCTTGTTCGAGGCGGCCCTGAAGATCTTTGATGTAGAAGTGATAGCCAGTGGCAGATAGCGCGACCAAGACAATGATATAAAAAATTGCTTTGATGCCGATCGGCCAGCTGCCGGCGGTGTTGAAATCAAGATTGTTGATGTCGAAGCCACGGAAGGCGTTCTTGAAACTATCCTGTAGTGCCATCAGGAGCCCCCCTCCTTGGGTTTGCTAAGAGCGACACGCATATCGAAGTTCTTGTATAGATCGCCGCCTTTTCCGACCGAACTGAGGTTGGGTTCCTTGAACCAGGGTGAGCGATCGATATTTCGCATCAGCATCGAGACATCTCGGTTGCTTTGAGCCCGTCCAACAATATGTAGTGATTCGCTTTGTCGGGTCAGTGAGGAGTAGTAAAGCTCTTCTGGAAGCACTCGTACCAGTTCGTCGAACACTCGAACGATAACTGGACGGTTGCCCTGCAGCTCTTGAATTGCTCTTAGTCGCTCGAGTAGGCGCTCACGCTTGTTTCGTAGTTCCTTAATTTCGGCGATCTTGGAGTCGAGTTTAGTCATCTCCTGGGTTAGATAGTTATTACGTTGCTTCTGTTTTTTGGTGTTGCTTTCTATGTAAGCGCCTGCACTCCATACCAGAACGCCAGCAAGCATTGCGGCTGCAAAGGCTGAAGCTACGAAGCGTTGCTGTCGATCCCGGCGACGGTCTTCGCGCCAAGATCTAAGGTTGATTAATGTCGTTGCCATAATTACTCCGCAAAACTCCGTAGTGCCAGGCCGCAGGCCAATACCAGTGAAGGGGCTTCGGGATCAAACTTATGCCGATTGATTCGTGAATCGATCGTCATGGCGCCGAATGGATCTGCCACCTCGGTGTTGATTCCCAGCTCTTGCGATACGGTGGTTTCTATACCGGGCAGTGCGGCGATGCCGCCCATCAACAACAGGGTCTCAATCTCGCCGTGGGTGCCTGAAGAGTAGTAAAACTGGATCGAGCGAGAAATCTGCTGTGCCGTCGTTTGCTTGAAGGGGTCGATATAGCCTTGAATGAGCTCTTCGCTCAGTTCGCTAGCCTTTTTGGCTTGCTCAACTTCATCAGCGGACATATCCGAGACTTGAGTCAGGCTGTGGGTTAGGTCGTTTCCACCAAAGGCTTGTTCACGACTGTAAATCACCTGGCCGTGTTCAAGCACGTACAACGTCATACTGCTGGCACCGATATCGACCAGGCCAACCGTTTTATCAAGGATGTCATGGGTTTCGGCCAAAACAGGAAATGCGCGCTCGATGGCATAAGTGTCAACATCGATAACATCGCAGATCATTCCCGAGCCGTTGACTGCGTCCTCGCGTGACTGGACGCTGTCCTGACGACAGGCTACTAGCAAAATATCGTTGAGTTCCGGGCTGGCATCGGATTCGCCTTGAATTTGGAAATCGATCGAGACTTCGTCGAGCGGGTAGGGAATAAACTGATCCGCTTCAACTTTGATCTGATCTTCTAGCTCATCCTCAGTGAAGGATTTGCTGAATTCGAGTTGTTTGACGATGACAACGGAGGTCGGAACCGAAGTGGCCGCATGTTTGATGCGGGTGTTAGCCAATCGTAACCCTTTTTCCAAGGCTTCGGCGACAACCGGAACGTCTTGGACATTGTTGTCGATAACGGCCCCTTCGGGTAGGTGGACAACAGAATAACAATCGACATGAAAATTGCTGGAGTGTTTCGACAGCCCCAGTACTTTGACATAGGACGAGCCGATATCAACGCCGAGCAATGATTTTGAGTTGGTCTTGAAAAGACTTATCACCGATTAATCCTTGAATCCAGTGAACCGATCTGCCTAGCGGAGGTCGACCCGAGCATGTATAGAGTAAAACATTGATACGCTTTATTCGCTAATGTTGGCATTATATATCGCCTTCTAACAGATAAGCTTTAGGTTAACATGATCAAAATCAAATCTCTGCTCGGCTTTTTGTTAAAAGCTGGAGCTATTTGTACACTTTTTGGTGTGCTAATCATAGTCGGTGGTTATTTTTATCTAAAACCTCAACTCCCTGATGTTGATCAACTGCGCGATATCCAGCTGCAGACGCCATTAAGAATATATTCGAGTGATCAAAAACTGATCGCCGAGTATGGTGAAATGCGCCGCTCACCCATTCACTTCGACCAGATACCACAGGGTTTTATCGATGCGATTTTAGCGGCTGAAGATAGCCGTTTTTATAGCCATGAAGGGATCGATTTTAAAGGTTTGGCGCGAGCCGTGTTTCAGCTGGCCAGTACCGGTCGGATTCAAACGGGTGGAAGCACTATTACCATGCAGGTGGCGCGTAACTACCTGCTGACTTTAGAACGAACCTTTTTACGTAAATTTAAAGAGATCGTATTGGCGCTGCAGATGGAACAGCAGCTATCAAAAAATGAGATTCTAGAGTTATACGTCAACAAAATTTATTTGGGTAATCGGGCATATGGCATTCAGGCAGCGGCGAATGTTTATTATGGGCGCCCTATTGATCAGTTAACCCTAGCCGAGTTGGCCATGATTGCCGGCCTGCCGAAAGCACCTTCGGCCTATAATCCTCTGGTGAATCCTCCTCGTGCTCTAGCGCGTCGAAACTGGATTCTGTCGCGCATGCATGAGTTAGGGAAAATTGAGACTGCTGATTATTTAGAGCTCAAAACACTACCGATGACGGCGTCCTATCACGGCGCGGATATTGAATTATCGGC
>JBFFKD010000178.1:0-5653 GCA_041555595.1 Motiliproteus sp. | reverse complement strand
CCAACATCTTAGCGGCCTTATCGAATGCTTCCCCGGCAGCATCATCAAGTGACTCCCCCAGCAAGCGGTATTCGCCCAGGCCATCGACCTGAACCAGCTGGGTATGACCACCCGAGACCAACAACGCCAGAAACGGAAACTGTGGCGGCGTCTGTTCCAACATCGGCGCCAAGAGGTGCCCTTCCATATGATGCACCCCTAATACCGGCTTATTCCAAGCCAGCGCCAACGCATTGGCCAGCGAGGCGCCGGTCATCAACGCACCGATTAAGCCAGGACCTGCGGTATAAGCGATCGCATCAACAGACTCTTTATCGCAACCAGCCTCGGCCAACACCTGCCGGATCAACGGCACCAATTTGAGGATATGATCGCGCGAAGCCAGTTCAGGCACCACACCGCCATACTCGGCATGCATAGCTACCTGACTGTAGAGCGCATCAGCCAGCAAACCACGCTCGCTGTCATACAAGGCGACGCCAGTTTCGTCACAGGAGGTTTCAATACCCAATACACGCATGTTTTTTCTCGCAGGCTGTTAACCGGTGTCAGACAATCCAGATCAGCGCCGCATAATAGCAGCCCCGATAACTGTTGCCATCAATTCACCAATCAAATTCAACTAACGGGGTTTACATCGACTCACTAGCGCGATTAAAATGTGCGCCCCTGTTTTTATCGGGGAAAGTATCTGTGGTGTATTGCGACCGATCGCGATACGGGCAGATAACGCTAAAATTGTTAACTTAAGGTAAGACAATGCCAAATGTAAAAGTCCGTGATAGCGAGCCGTTTGATATTGCTCTGCGCCGTTTTAAGCGTTCTTGTGAAAAAGCTGGTGTTCTGGCTGAAGTGCGTCGTCGTGAGCACTACGAAAAGCCTACCACTGTTCGCAAGCGTAAGGCTGCAGCTGCTGTTAAGCGTCATGCTAAAAAGGTCTCTCGCGAGAACAACCGTCGCGTTCGTCTGTACTGATCCCCGATCAGCAGCACTAAGACCTTAATCACGACACGCATCAATGCGTTTCAACCGATCGACTAAGCCAGATACTGACCATGACTGATTGCGCCATCAAAATCGAGCTCAAACAAGCTCAGAAAGATGCCATGCGAGCCAAAGAAAAAGCTCGCCTGTTAGTTTTGCGCAGCATGCTGGCCGAGATCAAACGCATTGAAGTGGACGAGCGCATCGAACTGGATGATGCCCGGGTTCTTGTTGTTCTGGATAAAATGCAGAAACAACGCCGGGACTCGATTGCCCAGTACGATGCCGCCGGTCGTGATGATCTATCTGAGGTAGAGAAGAAAGAACTGGAGGTGATTAAACAGTTTCTTCCTGCCCAGCTAACTGACCAAGAGATAGACCAGCTGATTGATCAAGCAATCAGCAGCACCGGAGCCAGCTCTATGAAAGAGATGGGCCTGGTAATGGGGGTTCTAAAACCCCAGATGCAGGGCCGCGCCGACATGGCCGGCGTCAGCAAGATCATCAAAGCCAAGATCGGCTAACAGCCGACACTCAGGCCTTAATCATACGACAACACTCAGGCCGAGCACGGGGATTCAAAACCAGAATCAGCCCGCACTCTAACCCGTCTTTTCGACGCAAGTTAGACAACCACGCCCGCCTAATTGTTGTTATTCTTAGCAACACGCCAATGATCGCGGCCACCAGCAGTTAATCCCAGCCAGCGATCCGCGCATCACAGCACGGCAGACACCCGCGTCACAAACCGCAGACCGGTAACGAGAGATCTATGGCAGGACGCATTCCACAAGACTTTATCGACGACCTGCTCCACCGTACCGACATCGTCGACGTGGTCGAAGAACGGCTACAGCTCAAGCGAACCGGCCGCAACTACTCAGGACTGTGCCCGTTTCACCAGGAAAAATCCCCCTCCTTCAGCGTCAACCCAGAGAAACAATTCTTCTACTGCTTCGGCTGTGGCGCAGGCGGCAACGCTCTGGGGTTTGTGATGGAGTACGACCGGCTCGAATTTCGCGAAGCGGTCGAAACCCTCGCCAAACGCCATGGCCTCGAAATCCCAGCGCAAGCTAACGAAAACAGCCAGCAGGACAGACAACGCCAGCGCAGTTTCGACCTCTTACAGCGCGCCGACGACTTCTTTCAAGAGCAGTTACGCAACCACCCCGAGCGGGACAAGGCGAGCGATTATCTCAAGCAGCGCGGACTCGATGGCACTATCGCCAAACGCTTCGGCATCGGCTACGCGCCGCCAGGCTGGGACAACCTGCTCAAAAGCATCGGCAACGAACACCAGCAAGCTCTCGACGAAGCGGGACTGGTGATCCAAAAGCCAGAACAGAAAAAGTGCTACGACCGCTTCCGCGACCGCATCATGTTTCCCATTGTCGATATGCGGGGCAGGGTCATCGCCTTCGGCGGTCGCGTACTGAACGACGAGAAACCCAAGTACCTGAACTCACCCGAAACACTGACCTTTAAGAAGCACGAAGAGCTGTACGGCCTTTACCAAGCACGCCAAGCCAACCGAGAACTCAAGCGAGTCGTGATCGTCGAAGGCTACATGGATGTGGTAGCACTGGCCCAGTTTGGCATCAACAACGCCGTCGCCACCCTCGGCACTGCCACCAGCGAACACCACCTTCGCCGCTTGTTCAAACTGATGCCCGAGGTGGTGTTCTGTTTCGACGGTGACAAGGCCGGCCGCAAGGCCGCCCAGCGCGCACTCGACAACGCCCTTGCGCTAATGGAAGACGGCCGCCAGGCACGGTTTCTGTTTCTACCCGACGGCGAAGACCCCGACACCATGGTTCGCCTTGAAGGCACCGACGCGTTCAACCAGCGGATCGACCAAGCCCTGCCACTGTCGCAATTCCTGTTCGACAGCCTATCCGAAGATATAGACCTGAACAGCGGTGAAGGCCGCGCCCGCCTCAGCGCACTGGCAATGCCACTGATCAACAAAATTCCAGGGGCTGTATTACAACAACTGATGCGCCAGCAACTGTCGGAGCTAAGCGGACTCGACAGCCAGTTTTTCACCCCTGCTACACCACACTCCAGCAACCCAAAGCAACCACAGAGCAACTACCAGCAACCGCCGGATAACCCTAGCTACGACAGCCACAGCCAACCGCCATACAACTCCAATGACAGCTACGACGGCAGCTACGATACTGACTACGGCCAGGATTACAGCAACAGTCACGCGCACGACAACAGCTACAACAACCAGAAGAAGCATTCGCCAGGTAAACGCTACAAGAAAGAGTTCAACCCACCTCGCTCGCCAGCGAGCCGGATGGGCAACCTGACCAATGCACCAGCCAGCACCCGCGCACTCCACCGACTGCTGCACCTGCCCAAACTAGCACTCAAGATAGATCTGGAGACAAGCGATCTGCTGGATACACTTCAAAATCCAGAACTCAGCCTCCTGAAGGCATTAATCGAACAGTTGCGCAGCAAGCCCAACACCCCCACTGCAGTCTTAATAATGCAGTGGCGAGACAGCAGCTATAGTTCATTACTCGAACAACTAGGTCGCATCCCTCTTGAACTCGACGCCGATGCAGAAGCGCAAACTTTTATTGCTTACCTACACTTACTAACCAACGAGGGAGCCGATGCGATTGAGCTATCACAACTTCGCGCCAAAAAAGCCAGCGACCTCAACACTGAGCAGAAGAAAAGACTCGCTCAACTACTGATGCGCAAGCAGAACCGACGCAAACAAGCTCGACAAGAGCAGTAACTCACTTAACCGCACACCCCAGCAACAACACAAAGGTGGCATTTGCAACACACCACCAGTATAATATGCGGCTGTTTTTTTAAACCTTCGATACCGAGTAAATGCCTCCATGTCAGACAAGTCTCAGCAACAGTCTCGACTTAAAAAACTGATCGCACGCGGTAAAGAGCAGGGCTACCTGACTTTCGCCGACGTCAACGACCATCTGCCAGAAGACATCTCCGATCCTGAACAGGTCGAAGAGATCATCCGCATGATCAACGATATGGGCATCTCCGTATCGGAAGTTGCGCCAGACGCCGACGAAATCACTGCCGAAGGCGACTCCACCGACGAAAGTGCGGTTGAAGAAGCTGCCGCTGCATTGGCCGCGGTCGAAAGCGAAGCCGGACGTACCACCGATCCAGTGCGGATGTATATGCGCGAGATGGGTACCGTCGAGCTACTGACCCGCGAAGGCGAGATCATCCTGGCCAAACGGATCGAAGAGGGACTGCGCGGAGTGATGTCGGCACTGGCCTCTTACCCCAGCGCGGTACCGACGGTTCTGGCAACCTACGAGGCCTCGCAAGAGGAAGAGGGACGCCTGAGCGACGTCTTGAACGGCTTTATCGATCCCAGCGACGACAACACCCCTCCCAAGCCTGTGATCAAATCCGAAGATGATGAAGATGAGGAGGAGGAGGTCAAAGGCCCCGATCCGGAAGAGGTCAAGCGCCGCTTTGGTGAACTGGAGGTTCAATACCGCAAAACAGAGGAAGCGATCGCCAAGCACGGCCGCGAGAGCGCCGAAGCTGAAGCCGAGATCGCCGTACTGGCCGAGATCTTTGCCCCGATCAAACTGGTTCCGCGCCTGTACGACGGCCTAGTCAACCAGACGCGATCAGTGGTCGAACAGGTTCGCGCCGAAGAACGCAACATCATGAAGATCTGTACGCGTCGTGGAAACATGACACGCAAGGACTTCATCAAAAGCTTCCCCGGCAACGAATTGAACAGAGAGTGGGTTGAAAACCTTTGCTCTAAAGATGGCCCTTGCGGTACCCGCTTGGTTCCCAGCAAAGTTGAACTGCTCCGCTCGCAACGCAAGCTGGGCAACTTGGTACAACAAGCCGGGCTGACGCTGACTCAGATCAAAGAAGTCAATCGCCGCATGTCTATCGGCGAAGCCGGTGCCCGCCGCGCCAAGAAAGAGATGGTTGAGGCCAACCTGCGCCTGGTTATCTCGATCGCTAAGAAGTACACCAACCGCGGCCTGCAATTCCTAGACCTGATCCAAGAAGGCAACATCGGCCTGATGAAGGCGGTGGACAAATTTGAATATCGCCGTGGTTACAAGTTCTCGACCTATGCCACCTGGTGGATCCGTCAAGCGATCACTCGCTCGATTGCCGACCAAGCACGGACCATCCGAATCCCCGTTCACATGATCGAGACGATCAACAAACTGAATCGGATCTCGCGCCAGATGCTGCAAGAGATGGGGCGCGATGCGACACCTGAAGAGCTGGCCGAACGCATGGAGATGCCTGAAGATAAGGTTCGCAAGGTACTGAAAATCGCCAAAGAGCCGATCTCGATGGAAACACCGATCGGTGACGACGAAGATTCCAGCCTGGGTGATTTTATCGAAGATGGCACCGTACATTCGCCGATTGACAGCGCTACTACCGAGGGCCTGCGTGAGGCGACCCGCGATATTCTGTCGGGCCTTACAGGCCGTGAAGCGAAAGTACTGCGGATGCGTTTCGGTATCGACATGAATACCGACCACACCCTGGAAGAGGTCGGCAAGCAGTTTGACGTTACCCGTGAGCGCATTCGTCAGATCGAAGCTAAGGCATTACGCAAACTGCGTCATCCGACGCGTTCGGAAACGCTGCGCAGCTTCCTGGAAATCGAAAGCAGTTG
>JBFFKD010000177.1:0-5692 GCA_041555595.1 Motiliproteus sp. | reverse complement strand
GGTCGATGGCAGGATACCCCTTTCGTTTTTATCAGCGGGGAAGAATCGTCCGAGATAATTGCCGCTGCTGAACGGCTGGCTGTTGATGATTATCTGGTAAAGCCAGTGACGAAAGATGCGTTATTAAGGGTTGTTAACCGGGTAATTAACCGCAGTGCTCAACTCAGGCAATCCTTGGGAGCGAAGGTAGATGAGCAACTGACAAGACCTCTGACCCCGACACTGCCGCCAGCTGTGGGTGTTGTAAGCTGCCATTTACGAAGCACCACAGCAAGCCCTGGAGGTGGAGATGTTGTGCTGTGGCACGAGATGCCAGACAGAACCCAAGTAGTCTTCGCCGACCTGATGGGCCACGGTGCCAAAGCGAAATACTACGCTCATGCATTAGCGGGCTATCTGCGAGGAATACTATCTGGAACCAGCACTGTCTTAGCCCCGGGCCAGATACTGACGCTGATATCAGACGCCCTCTATGACGACCAATTGCTCAATTCAACCATCGCGACCTGCATGGTAATGAGCATTCAGCCTGACGGGCGTATCGAAATGGCTAGCGGTGGCCACCCTCCAGGATTGTTATGGCGTGATCAACAATGGTCGCCTCTTGCCCTTAGTGGCGGATTGCCGGGGCTGTTAGCCGGGCAATCTTATGAAACCTCGGTTCTGAAGATGGAGGAGGGCGAGCGTCTGCTTATCGCCAGTGACGGCTTATGGGAACAGGGCGATTCAAGGCAAGAGCGGCACGCCAATGAAACAACCATGTTGGAAACGATAGATAGGGAGTCTGGTAAACAGCCAGAGATTTTCATCGAGGATGTCTGGCGTGCGTTTATGAAACTTGCCGATCACAAACCGTCGGATGACGTGACTTTGGCTCTATTCGATAGACGTAACAACGCGGCGTGAGCGCTGATACGGCTTGTAGCTCGTAAATTCGGTCTGTCGAAAAAGCCGGTCATTCACGGTGATGGAAAGACAGGGCAATTGATTTCTTTGACCCAACCAGAAAAGACCGAACCAGCATCGCCGCTGCAGAAAAAATCATCTTGATTGAAGTTTAAATACCGGACGGAAGATCAGGTGAATTGTGGAGAAATAGGTGTCTCACCATGGCGAAATCACGTTTTACATCAAGGTCTCACGCAAATGCGTGTAAACACCAAGGATTCATATAGCTTATATAGTAGTGATATGGTCAACGCGGCGGCGCAGACCCGTAGTATGACTCTTTTTTGTCCTAGATTTGTGTGCATAACGGAGTTGAAGATTTCTTCAGTATGATACTTTTATCTCGACATCTAGAGTTTGATCTATTTAAATCAATAGGTTAGGCAATTGCGAGTATGACGCTTTTTTGTGTGTCTACAAAAATGTGGGATGAAAAAGTTCCATCAGGCTGTTGGTTACTGATTCAACGCTGATCTACAAAAACGCGGCACTGGCGTCGCGTTTTTTGTATGCATAGAGTTCAGGATGCGAAGCCGTGAATGAGTCTCTGTGAGAGGAGTCAGCAAGAGTACTAACCTGTTGAGCGTAGTTTGCTGGAATCAGCATTAAGATCCCAGAAACAAAAAAGGCCTGCAATCGCTGCAAGCCTTAGAGGTAGTTGGTGCCCGGAGACGGAATCGAACCGCCGACACGAGGATTTTCAATCCTCTGCTCTACCGACTGAGCTATCCGGGCAACACAAGAGGCGCGTATTAAGCCCGTTTCTCAGGAATCTGTCAAGCACCCAAGTGATTCAAATAGAGTACTTTTATACAGTCCGATAATGGCTCTGGTATACTAGCGGCCTTTTTTGTTTTCAGGAGAGACGGCGGCATGATAAATAGCTTTGAAAATGCGTTCGATCGCCATCAACAAGCCTTTGCTCAGGTTAAGTCATTGGCGCCGCAAGTGATCAAGTTGGCCGAGGCGGTGCTCGACTGTCTGCGAGGCGGTGGTAAGGTGTTGTGGATGGGGAACGGCGGTAGCGCGGCCGATGCGCAGCACCTGTCGGCCGAGTTGATGGTGCGCTATAAGGCCGAGCGCGGACCATTGGCATCGATCGCGTTGACCACCGATACGTCATTGATTACCGCCCATAGCAATGACTACAGTTTCGACACACTGTTCTCGCGCCAGGTTGAAGGTCTGGCACGTCCCGGCGATCTGGTGATCGGCATCAGTACGTCGGGTAATAGCGGCAATATCATCAAAGCAGTCGAGCAAGCTCAGGCGATGGGGGTTAAATCTGCTACCTTACTCGGCCGTGATGGTGGCAAGTTGGGACAGTTGGCCGATGTTTGCGTGATTGTTCCTTGTGATGAGACCGCACGTATCCAGGAAGCACATATCTTTATCGGCCATTGGTTATGTGAAGTCCTCGATCAGCAGTTGGCGCCTGAGCAAAGTTAAGGCGGCTTCATCTTTCCTGCACCTAATATCAAGAGCAGATAACACCCTATGCAGCTTTATATTCCCGATTTTTCTAATGCCCGCGTGCTGGTGGTGGGTGACCTGATGCTGGATCGGTATTGGCATGGCCAGACCCAGCGTATCTCTCCTGAAGCGCCGGTACCGGTGGTGCACATCAAGGATCACGAGGGCCGTCCCGGCGGTGCCGGTAACGTGGCGCTGAACATCGTTGCACTGGGTGGCAATGCCACGCTGCTGTCGTTGGTGGGCAGGGATGAGGCGGCCGACTCTCTGCGCTCGCAGCTACAAGCGGCCAAGGTGCAGTGCGAATTTGAGCAGGTCGATGGCTCGGATACCATTACCAAACTACGGGTAATGAGCCGTAACCAACAGCTGATTCGACTCGATTTCGAAGATGGCTTCGAAGATTACGACCATGCCCACCTGCTGAGCCGATTTGACCACTGTCTGCGTGACTGCGATGTGGTGGTGTTTTCCGATTACGGCAAAGGCTGTCTAGACGAGATCAAGGCGATGATCTCCCGTGCTCGCGCTGCCGGTAAACAGATCCTGGTCGATCCTAAGGGCACCGATTTTAGTCGCTATGCGGGTGCGACTCTGATCACCCCTAATGAAGCCGAGTTTGCCGCTGTCGCCGGTTGGTGGCAGGACGAGACTGACCTGGTCGAGCGGATTCGCACCTTGCGCAGTGCCTGTGAGCTGGATGCGTTGCTGGTAACGCGTAGCGAGCGGGGCATGGCCTTGATTCAAGCGGATCAGGAGCTACACATTCCAACGGTCGCGCAAGAGGTGTTTGATGTTACCGGTGCCGGCGATACGGTTATCGGAACCTTGGCCGCCTCATTGGCTGCCGGTGAGTCGATCGAAGATGCGACCCGGTTGGCCAACTTGGCCGCAGGCATTGTGGTCGCCAAGATGGGTACCGCGACACTGAGTGCCGAAGAGCTGAATCGTGCCATCATGGACGAGGCGATCGAAGAGACTGGGATCGTCTCCGTCCATGCCCTCAAGCGCCAGATCGCTGCGGCACGGGCGCGAGGTGAGAAGGTGGTGATGACCAACGGTTGTTTTGACATCCTTCACGCCGGTCATGTGCAATATTTGGAACAGGCGCGTTCACTCGGCGACAAGCTGATCGTGGCAGTTAACAGCGATGATTCGGTCTCTCGTTTGAAAGGCCCTGAGCGGCCGATCAATCAGTTGGAACAACGGATGGCGGTGATGTCAGGCCTGTCCAGTGTCGATTGGGTGGTGCCATTTGGTAAAGACTCGGTCGATGACACCCCGGCCGAGCTGATCCGAGAGCTGCTGCCCGATATCCTAGTCAAAGGCGGGGACTACATGGCCGAAGACGTGGCCGGTGGCGAGGCGGTGATCAACAACGGTGGCGAAGTGATCATCCTTGGCTTCCTGGACGGCTGCTCCACCACTAACATCGTGCGACGGATCCGTACTACCGAGGAGAATCAAGGCTCATGATTATTGTTACCGGTGGCGCCGGCATGATCGGCAGCAACATCGTCAAAGGACTCAACGATCGGGGTATCACCGATATTCTGGTGGTCGATGATCTGACCGACGGTCATAAGTTTTGGAATCTTCAGGATTGCCAGATCGCCGATTACCTCGATAAAGATGATTTCCTGACCCGGATTAAAGCCGGAGAACGATTCAGCTCGGTGCAGGCGGTGTTTCACGAGGGGGCTTGTTCGGCCACCACCGAGTGGGACGGCAAGTACATGATGGAGAACAATTACGAGTACTCCAAGGTGCTGCTGCATTACTGTCTCGAACGTCAGTTGCCGTTCCTGTACGCCTCGTCGGCGGCAACCTACGGCAAGGGTGAGATCTTTAAAGAGGAGTTGGCCTGCGAAGGACCGATCAACGTCTACGGTTACTCCAAGTGGCAGTTTGACCAGTACGTGCGCCAGATCTTGCCGCGGCATCCCGATTCGCAGGTGGTGGGCTTTCGCTACTTCAATGTCTACGGCCCGCGCGAACAGCACAAGGGCAGCATGTCGAGCGTTGCCTTTCACAATAACGGTCAGATCGAACGCGGCGAAAATCCCAAGTTGTTTGGCGCCTACGACGGTTACGAGGAGGGCGGCCAGCTGCGCGATTTCGTTTATGTCGGCGATGTGGTCAAGACCAACCTGTGGTTTATGGACCATCCTGAGCACTCGGGGATCTTCAACCTAGGCACCGGCCGCAGCCAGTCGTTCCGCGATGTGGCCGAGTCGGTGATCAAGTTTCACGGCAAGGGTGAGATCGAATATATCGACTTCCCCGATCACCTCAAGGGCTCCTACCAGAGCTTTACGCAGGCCGATATCGGTAAGCTACGCAGCGTCGGTTACGATGAGCCCTTCAAGACGGTTCAGGAAGGCGTGGCCGCATATATGAACTGGCTGCATCGGTAAGCAACGTTCTGTCGATACTGCACGTAAAGGATTGTTATTAGATGGCAAAACGTTGGTTGATCGTCGGCCCGTCCTGGGTTGGCGATATGGTGATGGCCCAAAGTCTGTTCAAGCATCTGAAACAGCGTGATCCTGACTGTGTGATCGATGTCATCGCCCCTGCCTGGTCGCATCCGGTATTGGCTCGGATGCCCGAGGTTAATGAGGCGATCGGACTCGATGTTAAGCACGGTGAGCTGGGGCTCAAGAAACGCTGGCGGTTGGGTTTGGCATTGGTCAAGCGTGGTTATACCAACAGCATCGTAATCCCGCGCTCGCTCAAGGCAGCTTTGATCCCCTGGATCGCCGAAGTGCCCGAGCGTACCGGTTTTCGCGGCGAGATGCGTTACGTGCTGCTTAACGATATGCGGCTGCTTGATAAAAATCGGCTACCGCTGTGCGTGCAACGGATGGTGGCGCTGGGCAGCAAGCCCAGCTTAGAAGCTCCAGCGATCATCAACCCGGAATTGCGAGTCGATCTCGACAACCAGCAACGACTGCTAGCAGAGCAGGGGTTGAACCTCGATCGTCCGGTCGTCGCCCTGTTACCCGGTGCTGAGTTTGGTCCGGCCAAGCAATGGCCGGTCGAATATTGGGCCGAAACCGTCGATAAGCTGTATCAGCAAGGTTTTCAGCTGTGGTGCTTGGGCTCCCCGAAAGACCGGGTAACCGCCGAAACCATCCAACAGCTGGCCGAATCTCCGATCCACAACCTCTGCGGCCAAACCCAGCTTGAAGACGCCGTCGATCTGCTGGCGCTGGCACAACACGCCATCAACAACGATTCCGGCCTGATGCATATTGCCGGTGCAGTG
>JBFFKD010000176.1:0-5726 GCA_041555595.1 Motiliproteus sp. | reverse complement strand
CCCATCCTGCTTGCCGGACTTTAGAATCCGTGGATTTTGGCCGATCAACTCTGCACGCGGGTAGCCACTGATCGCACAGAAACTATTATTGACGTACTCTATCCCGCCTTGCGCATCAGTGATTGCAACAGCCACCGGACTCTGATCAACCGCGCTGTATAACTTGCGCAATTGACGATCATTTTCAATCCGTTCCAATTCAGCAGCGACGCGAGGCGCAAACACATCCAGCACTGACCGCACCATTGCAGGGGCACGCAGCGAGTTTCGACCCAATAGCACCAACAGACCGATCACCGTCCCAGATGAGTCGATCAAACGGGTCCCCGCATAACTCTCGATAGCGTGGTGCTGCAACCATTCATCTTCCGGAAAATGCTGTTGGACGCCAGCGTCATAAAGACCCGCCCCCAGATCAGCAAGCTCCTGGCAGGGCGTCCCCGCCAGCTGATAGCTAAACGCAGGGGTCACCTCACCATCACCGATCATCGCGATAACATCAGCGCTACCGCCTGACTCATCAAGCCGGGCAACCATGGCATACTCAACCTCGAAAGCTTCAGCCATCGATTGCACCAACGTCTTGAAGAACGCCTCGCCGACCACGCCTGCGACCGCTTTGGTGATCTGCCCAAGGACCCTCTCCACCAATCGACTCTCGGTCACATCCCGGCAGATACCCTCGACCGCAACCGCCTCACCCTGACTATCACAAACGATCTTGGCCGACTGCATCAACCACCGCTGCCGACCGGTAGCGTCGATGATTGAGTATTCAAAGGTCAGCGGCATCTCCCCCCGACAGAGCGCAACCCAATAGCTGGCAAAAGCCTGCTTGCTGTCCGAATGAATGATGCTATGTAGGAACTCGCTCTGACCTAAAAAATGTTCAGCCTTATAGCCGAAAACATCAAGAACCGAGGAGCTGATAAATTCAAATTTAAACTCTTGCAGCGAGACACGATAAAGCGTTTCATCCAAGCCATCGATCAGCTCGCGATACTTGCGCTCGCTAGCCTGTATCGCTTGCTCAACCCACTTCCGCTCAGTGCTATCCCGGCTGATACCGATCATGCCAATCGTCGTGCCAGACTCATCGACAAACGGCACTTTAAGGGTATCGAGTAAGATACTCCGACCATCGGCAAAGGTAACCCACTCCTCGGCACGCTGACTGACCGATGAAGCCAGCAACTTCTCATTTATCTCATGAAAATGTGCGGGGAGATCATGCGGAAACAGATCGGCATCACGATGCTGCAGCAGTTGATCACGAGACAGACCGATATAGCGCTCGAATGCGGCGTTACAGCTGAGGTAGTTACCTTGCAAGTCTTTGCAATAGATCAGATCAGGAACATTGTCGATCAGCGCATTGACCAGCCGCTTTTCGTGGCTTAGCACAGCGACCGCTTGCTGATAGTCCTCCGTACGGCGCCGAACTTCTGTTTTCAGACGCGTGGGCGCACTCATCAACACAAACACCAGAATCCCCGCCACCAGGGCCAAGAGCCCCCCCAGGCCATGGGATTCCCACCGCAACTGTGGCTGCAAACGCCAGCCCTCGGCAGGCACAGCCGCTAGCTGCCAACTGCCACTCGGCAACGAAATAGAAGTGATGACCGGCTGGTTTTCAAACACACCCGGCGAACCAAAAAAAACCTCGCCGAGCTCACCCTGACTATCGATACCTTTAAGCGCAAAAACAACACCGCTGTTATCAGCGTCAAAAAAACCGGCACCCTGGTAGATCGGCTCAACATCAAGCAGAATCGATGCAAAGCCCCAGAACTGCTCAAGCCCCGCAACTTGATGATAAATAGGCTGGCGTCCGATCAGCGCAGTGCCTCCTTGAATCAACCTCACCGGGCCCGCCAGTACATAACGCTTTTGCGCTATCGCCCGCTCTACCGCATCACGCCGAGCCGGGTCCGCCCTGAGATCATGCCCTAAAACCGCCTCATTGCCCTTAAGCGGATAAACATACTGGACCACGGCATCAGGTTGTAGCTGCAAGCTACGGATGCCAAATTGGCCACCCTGAAGTTCGCGAGCATAACGCCGGAACTCTTCAACGGAAAAAGATCGGTTGGAATAGATGAAGGTTTTGGCAAACGCGGCCAGCCCTTGGACCAGATTCAGACGCTGATTCAGGCTGGACTCAAGCTTGGCACGGGCAGCACTCAGATCACGGGACACTTCGACACGTTGTTGCTGGTAGGCGTTCTGGTGGACCAGATCACCCATCCACCAGACAAAAAACAGCACTGTAACAGTTGTTGATAACGCACAGAGGTAGGGTAAAGCTCTAAATCCAATCAATAGAACAACCTGCTTAGATTTACCTGCGGTTTGCATCACTGAGCTAAAGCACTTCAGCTAGCGACACAAATAGATGAACGCGCCCATTCTAGACAAATTAACAGATAAAAAAAATGGTTGAATTCAGGTCGCCAGAAGATAGCCACTGAGAAAAACGATAAGACAATCACCGTTCAGGATTTACAAACGTGAGACAACAGAAGGGACGAAACTGTAGAGCGGAAAAACAAGCGCAGCCCCGGATGGGGCTGCGCAAGATGTCTTACTTAGCCATGAACTCGATAGCAGCCTGCAGGTCTGCATCGGTGCAATCTGCACACAGACCTTTAGGTGGCATAGCACCCTTGCCAGAGTTAGCGGTTGCAAGCAACGCGTCCATACCCAGAGCAAGGCGAGGAGCCCATGCCTCAGCGTCGTGAGTTTTTGGAGCACCAGCAACGCCAGCAGCGTGGCAGTTGATGCAGGCCTTGTTGTATACGGCTTCACCGTCAGCGGCGGAAACAACAGAGCTCAGTAGAGCTGCGGCAGCAAATGCGATTACTTTTTTCATATTTTTCAACCCATTACGTATTTAGCTAAAAAGCTCTTGAAGAGCAGCGAGTGAATATACCAGAAGCGACTGAATTAGAATAACCAAGAATTAGTCTAATCCAGGCTCCGCCATACTCTGATCAGTCCCCAGCCTTAACCGGGAACGTAGATTCCTCCGGTACGCAACGCGCGTACAATCTGCTTCCGTGCCTGTTCAAGCAGGCCAATGGCGGCCTCATGGTCGCCGTTCGAAGCAGCACCTTCGGCCTTACCTCGGGCATCCTCTGCCACGGTAATATACTTATCCACCTGCTTGGCCACGTACGCTGATGACGCACGCTTCTCCTTTAACAACACGTCGACCAGCAACAGCTGTGATTTATAACGCTCCAGCTCGTAGTCGTACTCATCTTTCTTGGTGGCAAAATCCAGACTACGCACCAGCGTCTCACCTTCACGCATCGACTCGATCGAGTTACGCAGCATCTCAAAACTCTCGCGCAGCAACTGCTGAGCAACACCATGCTGCTTCGCCGCGAAGGCCTTATCCGCCTCGGCGATCAGCGTATTAACCTGAGACCGCAGCGCATCTCCTTCACTGCTCGCGCCCTTCTCATCACTGATCCGCTTATGCTGCACGATAAAAGTATCAACCGAACGCTTGAGCTTATCAAAATCGGTTTGTCGCTTATCCGCCATTACCGCGCCAGTTGAAGCGGACCGGATAGCGGTATACATCGCCTTGACCGATTCATTCAGTAGCCGCGAGGCCTCAGCCTTATCGGACGCATGCGATGCTTGATCAAACAAAGCTTTAGCCCTGGCATGGTACTCATGCGCCTTAGCATTGTTGCTACCCATCACCTGCTTGGCACCCGATGAGCTATTGATCAGTTTAACGATCTTATCCATCCGCGGATCAAGTGCTTTAGCCTCTGCCGAAACAACAGGAGCAGCCGTTGCAACAGGCCTTACCTTCAAAAGTCTCTCAGCAGACTCATCCTTTACCGGCAAGACGGGAGCAGGTATTGGCTCTGCAACCATCGCCTTAACAACAGGCGCGGCCTCCGGCGCGACAACAACCGCAGCAGGAGCGGCCTCAACAGCAGCAACCTCAACCACGACCGATTCGTTTGTTAGCTGAGCGACAACGGGCTTTTCTGGTACCGAATTACAACCGGTAACGACCGCAGCGCTCAATGCGATGAGCATGACCTTTTTCATAAGGGTGATTCTCGCTGAATTTACCTGAACGCCCGCTGAACTCACACAGACGTAAATGATTGAGCAGACAGAACACAGCCGATCAATAGTGACCGGCTGTGAGCCATCGACCGCTACTCTTTAAAGCCGACCGCCTTTTTCTTGCTCGAGTGACAGCGCTTACACTCGGTAACCGGGAAAGCTACCTTGCCATGACAAACTCCGCACTTTTGCCCCAGCAGAATCGCCGCCATGCTGATCTGATTGGCGCCCTTCTTGGGAATAAAGATATCAGGATGGCAGTTAGAACAATCCAACCACTCGGTATGCTGCTTGTGAGGGTACACCACATCCGGCATCGAACCTTTAACTTCGCGTACGATATTGAGATCCATCACAAAAGGACGCTTATTCGGATCAAGCCGATCATAACGCGGTGCGATGGTGTTATCGGATAGAGTTTTAACCCAGTCCACCCGGTTGCCAGAAACACTGTTAGCAAACCCGGCCATCCCTTCACGCGGCGGCTGCAGCATAAAGGTACCTTCATTATCCGGGTCATGGATACCGTCTTCGGCTGGCGGTGGATTCCACTCGCTGGCCGACTTCATCAAACGGTTGAAGCTAAAGTTCTTCTTCGGTGCAGGCGTGACTGCTGGCTTAACAGCAGGCACGGCCGCTTTCGCCACGACCGCTGGCTTGGGCGCCGGCTTTGGTGCTGGCTTAGCCTTGGCCACCGCCTTCTTGGCAGGAGCGGCTGCGCCAAATGCCAACCCGGCATCTTTCACCATGTAAGCAACCGCATTAGCGATATCAGCATCACTCAGGGTCGGATTTCCGCCCCGCGCTGGCATGCTATTAAAGCCATTCAAGGCATGATCCAACACCGCCTTCTGACCCTGCTTGACTCGCGCAACCCAATCCTCTTTGCTACCGAGTTTGGGAGCACCCATAACACCAGACTTGTGACAAGCAAAACAGGCCTTGTCATACACCGCCTTACCGGCAGCCACATCATCTTTAGCCACAGACTCGACACTGACGATAGCCGTCAGTGGTAATAAAATTGCGATCAGGGTAGACCGCTTAAACAGTAAATTGCGCACGTTCTACCTCCTTATTTTTGGTCAGCCAGACTTTGAACGGTACTGTGATGGACCTGAGTCTTCGTTCCCGGAGTACCGGAATGACACAGGTTACAGTTCTCGGGTGACCAGGCGATCTCGCCGTTGTGGCACGCACCACAGAACTCACCGTCGATGATCTTCAGCATATTGATCTTGTTGCCGCCCGCCTGAAACTTAAAGCCCAGGTCAGCATGACAGACCTTGCAGCGAAAACGAATCCGATGAAACCAATGCGGAAAGACCGCCGGCCGCATCCCCGCCTCATCTGAATAGTTGTTAATGACAATATCACCGTACTCAGCGTGGGCCACCGTGGCACCTAATCCCCCTCCCAAGAGAACGCTCAGCATCAGCACGATACTACGCATCGCCCTGCTCATGCCTGCTCGATCAAACATCTGTAGTCTCCATAATTCGCTTGCACCCCAAGTACAAGCCCTAAAGCCCCATCCATAGATGGAACCCAAAATTACACCAGAAAAGAGAGCGGGATTATAAAGCACTAGCCCGACCTAGTCTGCCGACCTTCGGCTATGAAAAGTT
>JBFFKD010000175.1:0-5732 GCA_041555595.1 Motiliproteus sp. | reverse complement strand
TTGACACCGAAACTAGCACTGGCATTGATGTATAAAAAATACAGCAAGAAGCTTGATCCGGAACTGGTCGAGTTGTTCGTCCGCAATATGGGGGTCTACCCGCCCGGCACTGTGGTTCAGCTCAACGATGACAGTATCGGTCTGGTCGTCACCGCCAATAGTGCCGCACTGCTCAAGCCCGAATTATTGCTCTACAGTGCCGACGTTCCAAAAGAGAGCGCGATGATTATCAATATGGTCGAGCAACCGGACCTGGAGATCGTCACTGTGCTCAAGCCCGGTGATTATCCCAGCCGGATCTATGAATACCTGGGCATTGAACAACGACTAGGCTATCTGGTTGAGGGCAAGTAACCCGCCTGCACAGGATCGCGTTGCGCCACTTTTAAATAACCCCAAAGCGCACAGCAGCGATAACACAAACGCCACAGACCCACACAGCATCAGTCATGACCCTGCAACCGATCCCCTTATCGCAACTCCTGATCGCGCTGATCCCGGCACTGCTGGTGATCGGCCTGATGTGGCGCTGGCAGCTCGGTTACGGCAAGGCGATCTATAGCCTGGTGCGGATGCTGGCACAGCTGCTACTGATCGGTTACGCGCTGATCTATATCTTCGAGGCTAAATCGAGCGGCATAGTGCTGGCGGTATTACTGGTGATGGTAGTGGCATCGAGCTGGATCGCACTCGGATCGCTGGAGCAGAATCGTCTGCCGCTCTATCGGGCCAGCCTGCTCGCCATTGCGTTGGGCGGCGGCTCGACTCTGGCGCTAATCAGCCAGGCAGTGCTGCAACTCGACCCCTGGTATCAACCACGTTTTATGGTGCCACTGGCAGGGATGGTGTTCGCCAACGCGATGAACAGCGTCAGCCTAGCGGCTGAACGGCTCAACTCAGAACTGCAGCACGGCACTCGCACTTCACAGGCACAAAAGATCGCTTTTCAGGCGGCGATGATCCCCGTGATCAACTCGCTATTTGCGGTCGGTTTGGTGTCGCTACCCGGGATGATGACCGGCCAGATTCTGTCTGGCGTATCGCCATTTATCGCCGCTCGCTATCAGATCATGGTGATGGCGATGATCTTCGGCTCGGCGGGACTGTCGACCGCTCTGTTTCTCTATTGGAGTCGTCGCAGTACTGCGTTCAAACAGAGCCCGAGCGCGGCCCCTGCCGTTGAATCTGATCCAAACCCTGACCCTGATCAGCATAAGCGATAGAAAACCGTCAGCGGCTTGATGCAACACCGGCGCTCAACCTATCCTGCCATGTAGGACTATTGGCAAAAGGAGATCAGCATGACCCGGCAACTGTTCATGGCGATTCGGCGCCCCGCTCGCTGGCTAACACCGCTGCTATTGCTGCTGCATTCGGACTGGATACTGGCACATGGTCAGAGCCAGCAATTCCAGGATCGCTGGCATAAACTCGAATTCTGGAATGGCGAATTCCACCTGTTCGCGATGATCTTCTGGCTTGCTCTGTTAGCCTTGGTGGTCGCCGTATTGGTCAAACTGATCAAGCGACTGCAACATAAAGGCGAATAAGCCTCACTCTAGCGAGCAGCATTTGTTACAGCAACCATCGGTAATTATCTCGAGCTAGGCTGAGATAGCATACCTACGCAGCCCATTCGACTACTGCGCAGCGCTATTTATCTGCTGGCGCAGTAACAACAGTAGCGTCTCGCTGATCGCATCGATACTGTCAGACTCGACATAAACCCCATCGATCACCAACCGACACAACCCGTGCAACGTACTCCAGATCACCTGGGTGAAACGAAGTGCTTCGCAGCCGGCTGGCAGTACACCTTCGGCCTGCCAGCGCTCAACCAGATCGACAAAACCGCGAAAGGTCGCATAAGCCTCAGCATGCAACACCTCACTCGGCTGGCCGGATTTCCATACCGCTTGACCAAACATCAGGTTATACGCCTGCGGATTATCCAGTGCGAAGCGCAGATAGGTGCGCACAAAAGCCGTTAACCGCTGCTCTGCATCAAGGTTAGAGTCGGTCATCACCGCATCGATCTGCTGGCTATACTCGCTGAATCCTTGCAACGCCAACGCCGATAACAGTGCCTGCTTATCGCGAAAATGATGGTAAGGCGCGGTACGTGACACTCCAACCCGATCAGCCAGCTTGCGCATACTCAAGCCATCGATACCGGCTTCGGTAATCAGCTCCATCGCCGCCTGTAACAGGCTGGAATGGAGATCACCGTGATGATAGCTGTCTTTAACGGCGGTGGTGTTCATCGGTCAGACGCTCTCAAAGCAGATAGTCGATTAGAGGATAAGCAGAGATAACAATCTGCACAGCGCAAATCTAGCAGCTGATCTTGACAGTGTCAAAATTACTGCTATCTTGACAGGACCCAGTTGATATTCACGATACACTAAACCTGACAAATTAATAACGATGCCACCGCACTCAACCGCTTATAGCCACAACCGTACGATCGATAACGCACCCGTTAGATCGTGCGCGACAGGAGAAACCGATGCCCGCTAATACCCCTTACCCCAACTTGCTCGCCCCGCTAGATCTGGGCTTTACCAGCCTCAAGAACCGAGTCCTGATGGGGTCAATGCATACCGGCCTAGAAGAGCTACCACACGGGTTTGATCGGATGGCAGCGTTCTACGCCGAGCGTGCTCGCGGCGGAGTTGGTTTGATCGTCACTGGCGGCATCGGTCCCAGCCATCACGCCTCGGTTTTCCCCCAGGCAGCCCTGATGGCGACTACGGAAGATGCGACCCACCACCGTGTCATTACCGATGCGGTTCATGCCGAGGGCGGCAAGATCTGCATGCAGATCCTTCATACCGGCCGTTACGCCTACAGCGACAAGTCGGTAGCCCCCTCTGCCATCAAGTCGCCGATCAACCCTTTCACCCCGCATGCGGTCACCGAAGATGAGATCGAAGCTGAGATCGAGAGCTTCGCCCATTGCGCAGAACTGGCCCAGCAAGCCGGTTACGACGGAGTCGAAGTGATGGGATCCGAGGGTTATTTCATCAACCAGTTCATCGTTAAACGGACCAATCAACGCGATGACGACTGGGGTGGCGACTATCAAAATCGGATCCGTTTCGCCATCGAAGTGGTCAAACGGGTGCGGCAGCGGGTCGGCGCCAACTTCATCATCATCTACCGTTTGTCGATGATCGATCTGGTGGAAGATGGCAGCAGTTTCGACGAGGTGGTGACGCTCGGCAAGGCGATCGAACAGGCCGGTGCCACAATTATCAACTCAGGGATTGGCTGGCACGAGGCTCGTATTCCGACCATCGCCACCAAGGTACCACGAGCCGCCTTTACCTGGGTCACCGCCAAAGTCCGCAAGGAGCTATCGATCCCGGTCATCACCTCCAACCGGATCAACACTCCCGAAGTTGGCGAGCAGGTACTGGCACGCGGCGACGCCGATATGATATCGATGGCACGGCCGTTTCTGGCCGACCCTGAATTCGTCCTCAAAGCGGCCGAAGACCGTAGCGACGAGATCAACACCTGCATCGGTTGCAACCAAGCCTGCCTCGACCATATCTTCGCGGGCAAGCTGACCAGCTGCCTAGTCAATCCACGCGCCTGCCATGAGACCGAACTCAACCTGATCGCCACCGACACCCCCAAGAGCCTGGCCGTCGTCGGTGCAGGCCCCGCCGGTCTGGCATTTGCCACCAGCGCTGCCCAGCGAGGCCATCGGGTCACCCTGTTCGATGCGGGCGATAAAGTCGGCGGCCAATTCAACATTGCCAAACAGGTACCGGGTAAAGAGGAGTTCAACGAGACCATCCGCTACTTCGAACGCCAGATCGAGCTGACCGGGGTCAACCTCAAACTTAACCACCGGATCAGCACCGAGCAGCTTAACAACGGCGAATTTGACGAGGTTATTCTGGCCACCGGCATCATTCCGCGCACTCCACCGATCGACGGCATCGATCACCCCAAGGTGCTGAGCTACCTGGAGGTGATCAAGGGGGCGCCGGTCGGTACTCGGGTGGCGGTGATCGGGGCTGGCGGCATCGGCTTCGATGTCAGTGAATTCCTGGCCCATGCGGGCCCCTCAGCCAGCCAAAACATCTCGGTATTTATGGCCGAATGGGGCGTCGATACCAGCTACTCCGCTCGAGGCGGTATCGAAGGGGTGAAGCCGGAGATAACCCCTTCGCCTCGCCAGATCTATCTGCTACAACGTAAAGCCAGCAAGGTCGGTGCCGGCCTAGGCAAGACCACCGGCTGGGCGCACCGGGCCGGATTAATCAAACGCGGAGTGACAATGCTGTCGAGCTGCGACTACCAGCGCATCGACGACCAGGGACTCCACCTAACCGTTGCCGGTGAGCCACAACTGCTGGAGGTCGATAATGTGATCATCTGCGCCGGCCAGGAGTCGCAACGTGAGCTAAGCGAAGGGATCAATATTCCTTGCCATCTGATTGGCGGAGCTGATGTTGCCGCCGAGCTGGATGCCAAGCGGGCGATCGATCAAGGAGTGCGTTTAGCCGCTAAGATCTAAACGGACAGGGTTAAGTCAACGGCGGCAGCAGGCAAGCAGCTCGTAGGCTTCGCGTACCTGCCGGAACTGGTCGCTATCGCCGCCCTTGTCGGGATGGTGGATAGCGGCCAAACGCCGGTAGGCGGTTCGGATCTGATCCCAGTGGCAATCGGGATCGAGCTGAAGCAAGGCCAGCGCGTGCAGCTGCTGATCATCGGCATAGTAGCGTTGCCAGAAGCGATCAAGCAGCTGCTGTACCGATTCACTACTGCTCTGCTCGAACTCGCTCCAATCGAGGTAATAGTCACGAATGGCCTGTTCACCTGCCGGATTGGGCAGCGTGGTTGCTTGAGCCCCTGAATCAATCAGATGATTTGAGCACTCCAGCTTAATCATCAGCGCCGACACACTCAGATAAAGCCCCTCCTCCCACATCACCGGCTGAAGCTGATAGAGCGCATTCATCACCAGGAAGTGTTTGCGAAACAGCTGCAAACTGGCGTCATCTCCCTGTCCCAGCTCCAAGACCACGCCGTCAAACTGCAACTGATTCAACAGTTGGTATTCGCTCAACCCTTGTGGGCTTGCGCGTAGAATACGACTGATCGGAGCGGTTAACGGGTTACGATTCATTTAAATAGACACTTTTGAACAGGCACTGATAGATCTGCCAGATGTACGATTAGCTGACGACCAGCCTACGTGGTGCAACAACCACAGACAACCCTCTTACGGCTGGCTCCCGGCGCCACAAACGTTTTAGAATGGGTCTCCCCTAGCACCAAGGATGATCATGCAGCGCGACTCGATTGACCCATCACGTATCCATTCTAGGTTAGCGCCAGCCTGGCTAGGCTTCGGCCTGCTGCTACTTCTGAGCACCAGTCATAATGCCATCGCTATCACTGAAGTCGATCAGGAACTACGCCTGAAGCTGATTGAAGCGGTCAACCAAGCCGACAGCTTTGAGGACCGGTTCGACGCCGAGGTGTGGCTGATGGACATGTCCAACCGGACTCGCCGCTACGTTAAGGACGACCAGGAGCGGTTACATATTCTGCGCTCAGTCCATCGCGAAGCCACTAAGGCCAACCTACCGCCCGACCTGGTGCTGAGCGTAATCCATACATAAAGCCTGTTTCAACGCTTTGCCATCTCAGTGGTCGGAGCGCAGGGGTTGATGCAGGTGATGTCTTTCTGGAAGAACGAGATCGGCCGC